>SLHU01000396.1 GCA_007135995.1 Clostridiales bacterium
ATTCAGGCATTATGCGGTTATTATGTGTTTGGTGAGTATGATTTTCCTCAGGCATCATTTGATCTGCTTGCTCTCGGTCAGCGTCAAGACGGACTGCTGGAACTGACCATGCCTTCACATACTCCTTTCACGATTCCCAGCTTTAGTCTGGCCTGGGTTATTGAAATAGCAGAGCTTTTTCTATACAGCGGCAGACTTGAAGCTGTCTCCAGTCAACTATCTGTAATAAAAACAATCATTGACAAATTCTCGATAAAAAGCTACAAAAACCTGGCTGTAACCCTTCCTGAAACTGACTGCTGGCATTTTTATGAGTGGTCCGATGATCTCTGGGGTGAGTCAATTCATCGTGAACAGATGCTTGAATTTCGTGTTGATGCACCCCTCAATGCTTTCTTGTGCCTGGCACTTGACGGTGCTGCAATGATCGCAAAAGCATGTGATGATCCGATCTGGCTGAAATGGACGGAGCAGGCTGACAGTATCCGTCAGTCTTTTCATGCGGTTTTCTGGGATGAAGACGCAGCGCTTTACCGCACGTATTATCCAGCGCGTGAGCCAGTTGTTTTTTCTGAACTGACACAAGCGCTGGCCGTGAGTGCCGGTTTTTGTGACGACAGGATTAGTGACCAGCTTCGTATGATATTGGCAAATGATCAAAACGGCCTTGTTCCGGCAACACTCAGTCATTCGATTTTTAAGTATGAAGCGCTGATGGGTGATGCGCCGAAATTCGGCCAGTGTGTGATGCAATCGATTGCAAAAGAATGGGGATATATGTTGTTTGAAGGAGCAACCAGTTTTTGGGAAACGATAAAAGGGGCGGATGATTTCTCGAATGCAGGCAGTTTGTGTCACGGCTGGTCAGCGGTTCCGATTTATTTTTACTATGCTTATGTGCTTGGAGTAAAACCAATTAAGCCAGGCTTTGAAGAATATTCGGTTACACCTTATGATTGCGGATTTTACGCAGCTTCGGGTGCTGTACCCACTCCATATGGTGATATTCATGTTGCCTGGAACCGACATCAGGAGGACCTGGTGCTGGATGTGAAAGCGCCTTCTGGAATAAATCAACAATCATCCTTCATTTAATCCTTCGTCTGTCAAAAAGTGATGCTCAGATTGGCCGCAATAAAATGATGGTCAGATAAATTGATTTATGAATTGAAACAAATCTGTTGAACAGCTGATAGAGTTGGAGGATTTACTCTATGATTAATTATGTCAAAATTAAGGGGATTTCACAAAAAGTATATCCTGTTAGCTTGGGGACTGTGCAATTTGGTACGAGTTTGGCCGAATCAGACGCACACAAGCAGATGGATACTTTTCTTGAGCTTGGCGGAAACCTAATTGACACTGCACATGTTTATGGAGACTGGGTGCCGGGTGTAACCGGCCGCAGCGAGAGAGTCATCGGCGGCTGGCTTAGAGAAAGAAAAACGCGTGAAAAGGTGCTTATATCAAGTAAAGGCGCTCACCCGCCCTTAAATAGTATTCATCAGTCGAGACTGCAGCCAGAAGATATGGAAAAGGATTTATCAGAAAGTCTGAAAAACCTTCGGACCGACAGAATTGATCTTTATTTTCTTCACAGAGATGATCCGTCTGTACCGGTTGCTCAGATTCTCACATGGCTTGAACAGCAGATGCGTGCCGGCCGCATCCGCTCATACGGGTGTTCAAACTGGTCACTGAAACGGCTCGAAGAAGCGCAGCATTATGCCTCAAACAACAATCTGACAGGGTTTGCCTGCAATCAGATCCTTGATAGTCTGGCAGACTTTGATACATCCATACTTAAGGCATCTTTGATGTATCATATGGATCCTTTGTATCGTGAGGCGCATCACAGAACACAGTTGCCTGTTATGGCTTATATGGCAGCAGCGAAAGGATATTTTGAAAAAATCGCAGCAGGACTGCCGATAAGTGATCAAATGAAAAAGATGTATGATTGTCCGTCAAATCACGACATATTTAGTAAAATGAGGCCTTCTCTTGAGTCAGGGCGATCTGTCACAGACATTGTCTGCCAGTTCATTTTAAAACAGTCGTACCCGGCAATCGCCATTGCCGCTTTTAGCAAGTTAGAGCAGATGCAGGCCTGGATGCGCGCAGCCGATGCTGAAGTACCCGGCAAGCTGATTCAGGAACTGACGAAAATGAAAATTGTTTAAATGCCGGCTAATGGTCTGCAGGCATTTGATGCGTTATTAATTAATTATATTCGGCATAATTATCGAAATATCTGCTTATTATTTTGCTAGAAAAGAATTCTCAGCGTGAATCTCAAAAAGACTTATATCAAGAGACAAAACGAAAACATAAATACCAGATTATTCATGTATTGAAGTCAAAGACATCAGAATAGTTCAATAACACCGAAGTCTTATTTTATGTTTACTCAGCTAATAGTATTAAACTTGGTGCCAGGCACAGAACTTGGTGCCAGGCACAGAACTTTGGTGCCAGGCACAGAACTTGGTGCCAGGCACGGATTTCATCACCACCATAATGTGGTTATTGTTACAACATTTGTTGATATGGACATTTATAATTAAATATAATTGTTCGGGAGGCGACGTGATGGGTGATTATGGAAAAATATTTGGTTGGCTGATTATTGTCGGTGTTGGTTTTTCGGTGCTGAATTATCCAATCAAACTTATATCAAGGAGGTGGATATCAAGGCTTGATCGTGAATCAGTGTTACGAAAATCTTATATGATGATACAAAAACCTATCGTTAAGTATCATCGATATTTTGCCGCTTTTGCATCCCTGATGATGATTATTCATCTGATTGTTCAGCTGCAATACAGGTGGCTATCTACAACAGGCGTTGTAGCTGCTGGTTTACTGGTCTTAAATGGATTCGTTGGTGGATATGGACATTATGTAAAAAAGAAGAAAAAATCATTATGGCTTTATATTCATCGATTTGTCGCGTTTTTGGCAGTAGTTAGTATTGTGGTTCATATTGTATTACGTGGACGGTAAATTTACCTATTCAACCGACTCAGCAAAATTATTGTTTGCTGAGTGATCAGAACTGATCTTTGAGGAGATATGATTATGGAACGATATTATCCAGGAAAAATGACTCGTTACCTAGTTTTAGCCTTAGTATTAGGCTTAATGCTGGTGCTTAGTGCCTGTGGCAATGGAAATGAAACAACCACTGCTTCAGCGACCGAACAGCAAACAGATGCTGAAACAACTGCTGATCAAGATACTACTGAGCAAAGTACGGATGAAACAAAGGTTTTTACATTAGAAGAGTTATCAGAGTATGACGGACAAGATGGCAGGCCAGCGTATATTGCGGTTGATGGCATTGTCTATGAAGTAACAAGTATTCCGCAGTGGTTAGGCGGCATACATGCGGGGAAATTTGAGGCTGGAAAAGATTATACAGATGAAATCCGCACAGAATCACCACATGGTACTGCGATGCTGAGCAGGGCTGTTGAAATTGGTATTCTGGCAGACTGATCATAATCATTATTTGAAAAAACAATCGTGCGAGATGCCCTTCTAAGCCGTAGGTTTAGGAGGGTTTACTTTTAAAACATACTATTCAGGCAGAAGAAAAAACTGATATTCTTGCGTAATTTAGAATAAATGATCAAATTTATGAAGTGCATCCCATATGTTGGCTAAACCAGCACATGCAGGTGCGCTTTTTCACGAAAAAAAATTAATATATCAAGGATTTAAGATCATATGCAGATTTTCTAGTAGTCAGATAAAGCGCATAGTATGCATTTATACAAACTTTATTTCTGCTATTTGCGCTGATTCTGATGATTAATCAGGCAGCAACAACTGTTTGACTGGTTTTACTATATTATGATTACTCGAAAAACTTCATAATTGCATGAAATACTCACTGAAACGTGGCAAAATGAACATTGAAACAACGTATTTATTATGAAAATAATAAATTGTTGTTGAAAATGCTTTTAACTTAGTATATGATTAAATTACACGAGTAACTAACAAACGTCACAAGAAAATCTGTTTGGCGAGTAAATATTAGTGCAATAAGTGTTTTGCGGAGGTTCTGATGTCCACAGAAAAAAGACATACAAGATCTGATGTTGCCAGATTGGCTGGTGTTTCAACAGCAACTGTGTCTAATGTTTTCAATCAGAAGGGCAATATTTCTGAGCTGACCAGGCAAAGAGTCTTTGCTGTGGCTAAAGAGCTTCAATATCAGCCCAATATGATCGCGAGAAGCATGGTGACAAAAGAAACTTATCAGCTTAGTATTCTGCTGAACGATTTCGCGAATCCATATTACTCAGATATAGTGAAAGGTTTTGAGAATGAGGCCTGGACTCATGGCTATTTTGTATATATCAGTTCCGGTTACCGAGATTTGGCGTCCTACTGCGACAGCATTATAAACAGGCGCGTTGATGGTGTTTTTGTGACGATGGTCCGCCATGCAGATGATGATGAGCAAATTAAGAAACTACTGCGTGCCGGGATAAAAGTGGTGGTCAGCGGTTATAGTGATATTGATCATAAGCAAGCGAATAATATAGATATTAATTACGATCACGGCATGGAACAAGCAATGCACTATCTTTATGAGCTGGGGCACCGTGACATTATATATTTAAATGGGCTGACCAGAACCAACAGTCCTGACCAGCGTACATTTAGTTTCCTTAGAATCGCTGAAGCGCTTAATTTATCAGATTATCGTTCGCTTGTTGTCAACAACAAGTATGTGAAAAAAGTGAATGAAACAACACAAGCCAGTGGCAAGCTGATGACGGAAAAATTGATTCGATCCGGAAGAAATTTTACAGCTATTATCGCTACCAATGATTTGATGGCCGTAGGTGCGATCAGAGCTTTGACAAAAGCAGGTATAAGGGTACCCGAAGACGTTTCTGTCGTCGGGTTTGATAATATCTACATTACAGAAATCTGGCATCCTAAAATAACAACGGTTTCTGTTGATAAAACTTTGCTGGGTCAAAAAGCTTTTCAGCTTCTTTTTGCAAATATGAAACACATGAATACTGGCTATTATCAGCTTGACACAAAGTTGTTAATAAGAGAATCAACCGGGCCTGTGCGCCAAAGTAAGCCCGTTTAATAATGATGTATAGATAATCAGGTGATGACCGTAATGAGCGTAATTATGTGAATCCGATATGAAAGGACAAGCAGGATCATAATAAAGCTCACGATATAGGTAACTAGCATTTAAGGTTTTACAATTATGCTCAAACACAGAAAGGGGCGGATTAGTATGATTCAATAAAAAATTCTGATTAGCCTTGCATATCCTATAGGTAAACCCAAAAGGGACAAGCATCGATTGAATCACGAGTTGAGGATACAAAATTAATCACGAATTTGATATTACAGATTGAACCACGAAGAATTTGTTTCAACCCAGGAAAAGCAACTCTTTTTCAAGGTAATCAATACAGAAGTCTCATAAATAAATGATTTGCTGAAAATGAATAATGATGATTCAGATTGGTGACTTCCTATGCAGATTCATGCCTCGAAACATTTGACATTCGTTTTTAAAGATATATCGAATCGTTTTTCGGACGTGACTGTATCAGGAAGTAATCGATAGATGAGTCTCTGACAAAATAAGTCAGAGAGGAAGCACAACACAAGGAGGACGTGAAATGTTAAAACTGAGGAATTTAGCCAGCATCTTATTAGCGCTGGCACTTCTGCTGTCATTAGCAGCGTGTGGTAACGATGTAACAGACCCGGAAACAACTACAACGACAACTGCAGCCGATGATCCAACAGATCCGACGGACGATGAAACAGTAACCGTACCAGATGATGA
Organism: Clostridiales bacterium; assembly: GCA_007135995.1. Classification (GTDB taxonomy): domain Bacteria; phylum Bacillota; class Clostridia; order Saccharofermentanales; family UBA5734; genus SLHU01. The sequence goes on from SLHU01000396.1 coordinate 5,843, forward strand.
TGAGCCACTGGAAGGCAGGGTTGTAATCAGCACCCAGGCCGGACCTGGCGCTGACGCTGCCTGGCAGGCAGTCGCAGACGCGTACATGGAAATCAACGAAGGCGTGGAAGTCATTGTTGACCTCAAGCCTGTTGAAGGGTATGACACCTGGATTATCAATATGTTCGGTACCGATGATCCTGAAGCGGATATAGTCAACATCAATCTCGCTGGTCCGGCTGCAACCGGTCAATCAATCAACTTCATGGAATATGCAACGCTGACCAGTCCTTACTCTGGCCAACCCTGGATTGAGCAGTTTAATTTCGAAATGCAGCAAAAAGACTTGGCGCGGAATGAATGGACAGCCCTGTCACTTGAATCTGTTCAGGTTCTCTGGGCCTACAACCGTGATTTGTTTGAACAGGTTGGCGCAACTCCGCCTG
>SLHU01000319.1 GCA_007135995.1 Clostridiales bacterium
AAATTTCTTACCCATTTTGCCACCTGTGTTTTTTGTTATTGGATGAAGGTTTATATTCACATGCATGATTGAAGAATGGCAGGATAGCCGTGACGATCGTCGTTAAAGAAAATGCCAATTCTCGCTGCTGGATTTACTATATATAGTATAATAATGTCACTAATGAAACAATACAGCAAAAATATTATGCAATGAAACGTCCGTCACCGCAGTCAGCGACATTGATATTGCTGCCGGGCACCCGGACATGCTGAAAAAAGCCGTTTACTTGTCGCAAAGGCGAGCATATCAACTTCACAGCTAAATGAAGAATAAGGAATCTGCACATTATGAGTCGATTACAAAATCTTCTGCCGCAAAGGCGTCTGCATAATCAGGCAAGTAACCAGAAAAGCAGTCAGCTTAACAATAAGCTGCTTATTTTAAATGCTTTACGCCATCAGTCACGATCACGCGCGGCACTCGCAGATATGAGCGGGCTCACCCGGGCAGCAATCACAGGCCTGGTTGAACAGCTTATACAATCGGGTCTAATCTGCGAGACAAAGCCTGTCACAGTCAAAGCGGGCAGAAAACCTGTTTTACTGTCAATCCGTCCTGACTATGCTTCTATTCTTTCACTCAATCTATCGCGCAGAGGCAGCGCCGTTGGTCTTGCTGACTTTTCCGGCAACATTATCTCCAGCAGAAAGCTTCATGACATAAATCCGGATAATATAGCTTCAGCAACAACACACGCGGTCAATGCATTGCTGGCAGAGAACAATGTGGTCAGCAGACGCATATTAGCCATGGGCATAACTGCGCCGGGTCCTCTGGACAGAAATGAAGGTGTTATCCTGAATCCTCCGGAGTTTGACCAGTTTCATTATTTTCCAGTTGCAGAAACAATATCCCGGGCTTTTAAGTCAGCTTTTCCGGTCTATCTGGAAAATAATGCTGCCGCGTCAGCAATGGCAGAGTATTATATGGGTTGTGCAGCTCAGTTCAGTCATTTTCTGGTGCTGACAGTTGATAGTGGTATCGGAGGCGGCCTGTATATTGATCATCAGGCTTATTCTGGATTGAATGGTTTTGGCAGTGAAATAGGCCATACATCAATTAATTACACCGGTCCTTTATGCGCCTGCGGCTCGAGAGGCTGTGTAGAGCGTTACGCTTCAATTCCTCAGCTTTTGTCATTCGGCAGATTGAACTGGCAAAAATGGCTTGCCGAGCTTAATCAAACCAGCTTTTCAGACGATCAGAGTCAACGTAATTTGCTTAATTTATCAGACATGAAAGAACCCCCCGCATCATGGAAGGAAATCATTGACCGGGCAGAAACAGGTGACTGTCTATGTAAAAGATTAATCCAACAGGAGGCAGATTTTTTATCTATTGCTATGATCAATATTAAAAATCTGCTGGAACCACAAGCAATTGTAATCAGCGGTGATATTGCTTATAAACCAGCAATCATTCTGGAAAGCATGGATCAATCAGTTAACGGAAAAGGCATAACAAGAAATATCCAGCATATCAAGCTGCTGGCTTCAACACTGAATCTGGATGACGGGCTCACGTCCGCCACCGCACTTGTTCTTCAGCATCAAACTCAAAATGAAGAACTGCTCAGGAGCAAATAATGGTTATGGATCTCCAGGCACTTTAAATTCATTGTTTTTGCCACTTTATGTTTTCCTCTATCCATCAGGAAACGATTCGGCGATCAGTTATGCATCATACATTTATATGCACCGTTTTCATTTATCATATGTTTTCAGGAATCAGATCCAAAAAACTCGTTTTCAAGCATTTCACATAAAGAATGATACACTGGCAGATGCAGTTCCTGAACTTTGTAGGTTTCAGCTTGAGGTACAGCAATCGTCACATCGCTCCTGACAGTGATGTCCAGGCCTTTTCGCCCGGTGAGCGCAATGGTCTTGCCACCCATGGCGGTCGCCACTTGTATAGCTCTGATCACATTGAGTGAACTACCTGATGTCGTAATGGCCATCAGGACATCATCTGGTTTCATATAACCACTTAGCTGCTGTGCAAAAACCATTACTGGATCAACATCATTCATGAAAGCTGTGAGCAATGCGGTTTCACCAGCCAATGTATGCGCCGGCAAAGCACCCTGCAGCCCAGAAATAATCATATCTGCGTCTTCCGGATAAAGCTGCCTGAGGTTTTTTGCCAGCGATTCGTTTATCTTTCTTTTAATGACAAATGATTTCATTAATTCGCCGACAATATGCTGTGCATCGGAAGCACTGCCGCCGTTACCGCATATATACAGGTGGTTTCCTGTTGAAAAACATTGTTTAAGTAGTTCAAAAGCACTGTCAATGTCGTTCCTGACTGTTTTCAATTCAGAACATCTGGTTATCAAGTCTTCTAGCATGAGCTGTGTTGACTGTTTCATTTTGCACCTCGCGAGAATTCTTGTTTTGACAGATGACATCTTTTTCTCCGGCCAATGTCGCAGTTATTTGATATCTGATTATCACTTATAAACAGTCTGTATGAGGCCCTGCATAAAAGCAAATACACACAAAAGCTAGAAATGGCAAATGACACTCATAATCAGCGTCCTTATTTATACTGAACCTTATAAGTCTTGATCTCATACGGACGATAGTCAAACCTAAATGTCCTGCCCGCAAAGTCAATCCCCTTTATTTCTTGTTCCATCAAATCTGTTTCTGTCACATTTTTAAATTCAAAGCAACAGGACAAATCCGCCTGGCCACGATTGCCATTGATCTCATGAAATCTCAAAATGACATCGTCGCCATCCCATGCCGGTTTAACAGTATCCAAAACAAGATCCTCAGATGCGACCGTGAAATATGACTGCTTTGTTACATTTTCTATATTCGCAGGATCTGCATGACCTATGATAACATCCGTATTGATCTCATAGCCTTTTTTTGGTACATTGGCCTGCCGCCAGTCACCTTTATGCGGATAAAGCACATATGTGATTGCATGAAGCCCCTGGTCAGCGGCAGGATCAGGCGAGCCGGTTGAACGAAGCAGCGATATCTCAACTGTGCTTTCCTCTATGCTGTGTCCATACTTGCAGTCATTAAAAACTGTCACACCATAATTACCTTCTGACAAATCAACCCATTTATGAGCGACTACCTCAAATTTTTCTTTGTCGTATGGATTATTCGCGATTGTCGGTCTCGCAAAAGAGCCAAAACCTGTATCACAATATGCATGTGAAGATTCTATAGCCAGATCAAAACCAACTTTCAATAACTTGAACCGTTCCTGCCAGTCGACTGATGTGTCAAATTCAATACACCCGCTCATATGATTCAATGTGATTTTCTGCTCTATGCTGGACTTGCCACTCTTTTTGCTAAGTAAGAAGCAGGTTCTCAGCCGATTGTTTTCAATTAGCTGAAGATGATTATCCCATCCGATGTCAAAAGGACGGCACCTGTATTCTGCGTACAAGTTCCATGCATCTTCCCCTTGTGGTCCATCGTGATAAAGACAAATATCATTTCCTGATTGCTTAACAACGTCTCTGTTGTTTAACTTATCAAATAACCGGCTGATCTGGCCAGACATTTCCAGCACCATCGCATACCGCGCTGTTTCAATGACATATCGGCCTGCTTCCCATTTAACACTGGCATCCGGCAGCATCTCAGCTGTCTTTTTTTCTACTCGCTTATCTGATTGCAGATGAAATGATGCAAATCCAAGCGCGCAGATATTTTGTGCTTTAAAGATAATGGTTGCACGCTGTTCGGATCTGCTCACTTCTTCCGACTGAACGAGCTGGCCTTTCGCATCTGTCACGCTAATTGATTCGTCCTGACTACAGGGGACGGAAAGTTCGATGACTTCATGTCTCGTCCAGGACAGCGGATTAAAGACAGTGACAGCAGCAGGACAGCAACTGACCAGTCCTTTATGCCCAGATACTTGCAGCGCAGCTGCTCCCAACTTCTGAAATGAATCATGTATAACAGAATGCGCTGCCTGATAGACGTCTTCATACATCGGCTTTGCGTCATCATAGACTTCCTTTATAGAACTGCCGGGAAGAATGTCATGAAACTGAAGCAATAATACTGTCTGCCAGGCAGCCTTAAGTGTATCAGCCACCTCATGATCTTCCGCCAGACCACTGAAAACAGCTAATTTTTCTGCCGTCTGTAAAAGCTGTTCGCATTTTCTATTAGCGACTTTACAATCACCGTGCGTTGTAAAGGTGCCTCGATGTGTTTCCAGTGCCATTTCTCCATACCAGACCGGCAAAGAAGCGGACTGTTCTGACAGTTCTTCGAAAAACTGTTTTGCGGTCACCATTCTGCTCTCAGGCAAAGACGGATACTTGGCAAGCCGTCTGGCGTATTCATACATGTCACGCGTCGGTCCCCCTCCGCCATCACCCCAGCCGTACGGAAAAATAACATCATATGTTACTTTTTTTTGCAAATTGTTGTCTTGCGCGTATTTAAGCTGAGCCGGCACCGGGTTGCCGTTATATCCGGACAGCAGTTCGGGTACTGATGCAAGAATGTCTGTCCCGTCAATCCCGCGCCAGCGGAAAGAGCCATAAGGAAATCTGTTGTGTGCCTGCCAGTGCAGTTTATAACTAAAGAAGTATTTCAGCCCGCTTTTCGAAAGAATCTGAGGCATGTTGGGCTGAAACCCAAATGTATCCGGCAGCCAGCAGATGTCGCTGCTTTTCCCAAATTCAGACATATAAAACTTGTGTCCATGAAGCAGCTGACGCACCAGAGACTCCCCTGAGGTGACATTGCAGTCTGATTCAACCCACATGGGGCCAACCAGTTCCCACTGGCCATCCGCCACTTTTTCTTTTATTTTCGCATACAGCTCAGGGTAGTATTGTTTTGTATACTGATACAGCTGCGGCTGCGAGCAGGTAAACGTGAATTCCGGAAATTCTTCAGACAAACGCAGCATGTTGGCAAATGAATGACCGCATTTTCGGACAGTGTCTTTTAGCTGCCATAACCAGGCCACATCAATATGTGTATGCCCGATCAGCGAAACCCGTCCTTTATTACTGCCGTCATCAATACTGGATAATGCTTCCTTCAGAATGCGATCTGAATCAATGACTGATTTTTCCAGCAGCTTGGAATCAACCGATAAGTCCAGATTCATAAGACTCTGGTCGATCGCTTTCATTATCCGAAGTTTGTCGTTTGCCGCTGAACCTGTGTTGATAATTGACTGTACTGCGGTCAGATCATCCAAACGCCTGGCAATTAGCTCTTCTTCAATAAAATATGTGTCAATCGCCAGTTTCAAATCAAAGTAGAATGACTCAATCGATTGATTGACGCGCCGAATTTCAGCATAATCAAACCAGGGTTGTTCACTATGATCGGTATAGGTGTTATGGGTAAAAAGTTCGAGCTCCAGTTCAACTGTTTCACCGAGCCATTCTTGCCTGATGGGTATGCGGTCTCTGTTACGGTCAAGTCCATGATAAACTTCACCGTTAACCCGCAGATAGCCCTCCAGATAGGCAATATGGATAAACAAATAATCTTGATAGACTTGATTGCTGACCAGATCATAACTAAAGGTATAACGGGTTTTTAAAAAAAGTGTTTTATCTTTCGGAAAAATTTCTTTGACTGTCACAGGAAGCCAGCTTGTATCATAATTGTATGTACCTGGATTATGGTAGTCTGCAGTTCTGTATTGCCAGCCATCAACCTGACTGATCGGAAAAGCGATCTGATCCTTGAGCTTTTTTAGGTATGTTGCCAAGATCGTTCTATCCACAAAAGATACCCCCTCATTTCTCATATTTATTCAACTATTTTAATATGTACTTGTTATATCAATTTGATTTTTACACGTCAACCTGAAAATTTCTAAACTTTTCTCTGCAGCGAAATACACACTCGTTCCAATCTTATTATAGTCAGAACATAAGAAGCATCCGATGATTTGATAAATGAGTTATTTTTTGACATGAGCAGCATTCCTATCTATAATAGCATTAATTAACTCATTTAACTACGGAGGCGACCATGAATCTTTCAGTGGTGAATCAAAAAAAAGACGCGTATAAGCACTCGGTGATTAAAGCAGCCTTATTTGATTTTGACGGAACACTATCTGTCATTCGTCAAGGCTGGGAAGCAGTGATGGCTCCGCTCATGATTGAAATTATATCCGGCCAGCCTGCGGCGCATGCAGATCAGGATCTTAGGGCAATGGTTAATGCCTATATTGAGCAGTCAACAGGTATTCAG
>SLHU01000343.1 GCA_007135995.1 Clostridiales bacterium
CTGGCTGTGAAACGGGGCCTGCCTTGGCACTTAACACACGCTGCAGCTTCATGAAACATTCCAATTCCTTTCAGCTGACTGAGCGTTGATCATCCATGAAAAAATATTATCGCTGTCATTATAATCTTTATTATGACATCTTGGACGAAAAAAACGGACTATCAGACTGCTTGTCATTGACAATAGGCGCTCATTCACCTGTCTCAATCAGTGAATGATTGATGCTTACCGCTCCAAGGACTATAATGAGACCGTGAAGGTCTTGTTTGAGCATGCAAATATTTCTTGTATGAAAGCATCTCATGATGGAGGGAATTATGAAGATTTGTGATAAATGCGGCGCTGAAAATCTGGAGCACAGTAAGTTTTGTCTGAAATGCGGATCGGGACTTCAGTCTGCTGAATCTGCTCAAGATAACGCAGACCACGGATCATCAGACACTGGAAAAACAAGTGATCAATGCCCCCGTTGCCGTGAGACGCATGAAGCAGGCGAAAAGTTTTGCGCAAACTGTGGTTTCAGATTAGATCAGCCTTATACTGAGCCTGACACGAAACAGCGAGATGATGATGAGGCGAAATTAACTGAAGACGCAGAAGCGGAACAAGAAACATCCGCAGGAGCAGTGTCCGGGACAGCAAAGCAAACGCCTCACGGAATGCCAGCAGACTCACAGTCCGGGACAGAAAAGCAAACGCCTCAGGATGACACTGTTCAGGAAACTGCAGCTGATCCAGATGTGGCGTCAAACAAAAAAACAGATGAATCGCTCGTTTCTGAACTGACTTCGGCATCTCCGGCAGCCGCAGACAGCGAACAGGCTGACGAAGCCATGAGCGAACCCGGGGAAGCTGATATTCCCAAGCCTGTAACAGGTCAGGGACCACAGCATGATGAAAATACCCGTACCGACGGGCCCTCAGCAGGCACTGACCCGTTATCCGGCCAGTATCAGGCGCCAGAAAATACCCAGGTACCGGTTCGCAAATTCTGCCCGCGCTGCGGCCAGCCTGTCGTGAAGGATGCTGCCTTCTGCCGGAACTGCGGAAACAATCTCAAAAAATCATCTGATACAGCTTACACCGGAGCTGCTGGTGCAGCCGCCTTTAATCAATCAGCGGCTGAATCCGGACAGCCCGGATCATACGCCAGCGGTGCGCAGAGGTCTTCATCTGTGCCTTATCCGGCACCTTCACCTCAAGGTTCACAGACAACTGGCGGATATCCGCAATCGTATGTGCAGCCGGGTGCCGCGTATCAGCCGCCGGGATATCAGCCGCCGGGATATCAGCCGCCACAGCAAAAGACCAGAAAGAAAAAAGGGCTGATTGCGGTGATTATCCTTCTGGTCATTGTCCTGGGCGGAGCGGCAACTTACTTGCTGGCAGGCCCGGCAATCCGCAGAATGATTATGGGTAACAAAGCAGCTTATCTGGCCATAGAAGGGCAGCAGCTAAAACAGAACGCTGAAGATCTGTCCGGTTGGATGGCTGATATGGGTAATAAGAATGAGCGTCCGGAGGCTGGCGGACATCGCATGACAATGCGTTTTGACTTGCCGGATTACGAATCCGTAATCGACCCGGTCCTGCAGTCAACGCTGGAAAACATCACCTGGCATACCCGGCTTATGTACGATCAGACCTCAATACCTTCCCGCTATTATGCCGGTATTGACCTTATGACCGGCTCAGAACCCTTAATAAGCATAGAAGGTTATTACGACGAAGAACAGATCATTCTTGGTGTGCCCAGCCTGCTTTCCCGATATGTGCGGATACAGCGAGATATGGTCGATGAATACGGCGATGAACTGGGTCTTGACACTGCGGAGGCGGACGACGTGCTGCGGGCGCTTGATATCTACATGAATATGGATCTGGGCATTCATGAGGCGCGTCTGGCCGGTTCGATGTACCGCATCATTGATATTATGCTTGAGCATATAGATGACGTGGAATACAGTGCCGGTGAAGAACTCGTTGTCGGACCGGTTCGGCAGTCATATAACCGTTATACCATGACGCTCGGCCATGAGAGTGCAAGACAGATGATGATTGAACTGCTCACCTTTATCCGGGATGATCCCGAAATATACAATCTGGTTTCAGGTTTAATGAGCCTGAATATCGCTTCTGATCCTTACTACGCCGAAATGGGGATCACGTTTACCCGTGATGAATTTCAAGCCGAGATTGACCTGATGCTGGAAGATCTGGCAGATGATGAAGATATAGAGCCATTTACGATTATCAATGACATCTATGTAGATGGCAGCGACCAGATTTTCGGCCGTTATTTCCGCATCGTTCCGGAAAACGGACCGGCGCTCTTTGAATACAAGAATTACAGGCCGCAAAGCGGCAGCCAGTCGGCTGTTCTGATTTCGGTGAACGCCGAAGGAGATGCACTGCAGTACCAGAACATATACGAGCTTTCAGGAGAACTGAAAACCGGTGAAATCGTGATCAGCCAGAATAATCAAGTGCTGCTGAATGCTGATTTCAGTGACTATCAGAAAGTGACCATCGGCAGCCGTGATTATCATCTGGGAGACTTCAGATTCACCGTCTTTGAAGATCATGTTGAAACAGCTGTACTCGAATACAGTGCAGCCCGGAATGGCAGTGAGGTTCAGATGCAGTTTGGCATGCCGGAGTTTGGCCGCATGACAGTCGGTTATGAGGAGATCGCTGAACAGGACTTGTCATTTCCAGACTTCACGGGTGATCAGCTGATTAATATTACTGATTACGAAGCGCTGGGCGCACTGATGACAGAAGAAACCATGATGGAGCTGTTCCGTATTATGCAGCAGCTCGGAATCAGTATGGAAGACTTTTAGGTGGCTGACTCGAATATGCTGATCGTAAAAGACATCCATAAATCTTATCGCAGCGAAGTTGTCTTAAAAGGGGTTCAATTTACAGTTGAGCCCGGTGAGATTCTGGGTATCTGCGGTGCTAACGGCACCGGCAAGACAACCTTGCTCAGCCTGATCGCTTCTATCATGATGCCTGACAGCGGCTCTATCAGCCTGATGGGCATCCCTGTTTCAGAAAAGCGAAAGTACAGGGAATTAATTGGATATGTACCGCAGACAATCGCGCTGTCACCCAGGCTGACGGTTCGCCAGAATCTTATTTTCTGGGCAGCGCTGACAGGCTGCAGCAGCAAAGAAACCCCTGACGTTGTGGCGTGGGCTGCCAGTCTGGCAAAAGCAGATTCCTTTATGGATAAAAGAGTCGGGCACTGTTCAGGGGGCATGGCACGCCGTGTGAATCTCGCAGCAGGGCTCGTTGTCAGACCACGGCTTTTACTGCTGGACGAGCCGACAGCTGGTATTGACGCTGAAAACCGAGACAGCATACTGGACAGTATTCAGGCACTGAAGCAGTCAAACTGTATGGTGCTGATGGTCAACCACTATCACGACGAGCTTGAAAGAATCTGTGACCGGATTATCACGCTTAGACGGGGCATCATCGCTGAAGAAGGTGCTTATGTTCTTTAAACTGCTGATCTATTACTGGCGTGACGCCTGGAATGTAAGAACACTTGCCTTTCTGGCAACACTGCTGTTGATAACGGTGATCCTGGCCGCTGGTTTGCCGGCAGCCAGGATTGATGAAAAATCAATTTTCGAGCCGGTTGACCTTTCTGTTGTAGATGAAGACAACAGTATCATTTCCTATACTGTCATTGATCAGTTCAGAAGTCTTGATGTTGTCGGTACGGTTTATATTGAATCACTTGAACAGGCACTGGGCCGGCTGGAAAGAGACGAGACCTTGCTGACGCTTCTGATCCCTGCCGGGTTTTACGAGCAAACCAGACAGGGACTTGACCAATCGGGCATGACCGTCTACTTCAATGACAAGATGCCTGTTGAGGCTATGGTTTTCAGGCGGATGCTCAACCACGCCGCTGACAGCATTGTTGGCATTCAGTCCGCACTTTATGCCTATCAGGATGCCATTATCCCTTTATATGATCATGCAGATGATGTCTGGATTCAGGCAGAAGCAGCCAGTGTTGATCTGGCATTCAAACTTGTTGCGAGAAAGTCAATTCTTGACATCAGAGTAACGACTCAGCTTAATGAAGTTGATTTTGTGATCAGCGCGCTCAGCACACTTTTTGCTGCAATTACAAGCTTGCTTGTCCTGATGCATATCCGGTACGAACGGCAGACCGGCCTTCATGAAAGACTGCTCACTGCCAATGTCTCATTGCCGGCTTTGGCGGGGGCCCGGCAGCTGATCTGGCTTTTGTGGCTTTCTGCCGGCCTGGTCCCTTTGCTGGCAGTGCTTTCGTCTTTCTATCCGGACATTCACTTCGTGACACTCTACACAACGCTGGTTCTGGCAGGCCTTGCATTTTCAGGTTGGATGATGGTCTTCGCGTACAAAACACAACTGCATGAATCCCACTTGCTCGCGGCCTGGCTTCTGACGCTTGCACTGCTGCTGCTTGGCGGCTGTATTTATCCTCATGCGCTGCTGCCGGACATCTTGCAGAAAGCCAGCGTTTTATCACCCGCAAGATGGAGTTTTCTGCTTGTTTATAATAGTTTATCCGGACAAACGGTTCATCATGAACAGCTTGTCATCTTGCTGTTTCATGTCGGGGTGTCTCAGGCTGCCGCGCTGGCTGTGATGAAAAAAGCAGTGCCGCTTCAGGTATAAGCGGACAATCAAATGCGACCAAAAAAGCTGTTTATGAGGCATTGATATGCGTTACTTGATTATTTTCAAACTGAAAGCGATGGATGTTCTGGCCATGAAGGGATTGGTTGCCAGTCTTTTTCTGATGCCGCTTTTGTTTGGCTGGATCGCCGGCGCGGCAAACATCGCGAACGTGGCTCCCGATATCAGACTCGCGCTCACAGATCAGGATCAGACAGATGCCAGCAATCAATTGATCGGTCGCCTGCTGCTCAATGGCTGGGACATAACCGTAACGGATGAACAAGAGGCCGCCCGTATGATGGTCCGAAATCAGATTGATGGTCTGGTAACGGTTGAGGCAGGCTATGAGCGGTCTTTAGCTGATCTTGACGAAAGCTATCTTTACTATGAGCCTGCAGAAGGTTCACTGGTCACGACTGTTGTCAGAGAAGCTATCGCAGCAGCGGTTTTGCCGGCACATGCCGAGGAAGTCCTGCTGCAGCGTGTCCGGCGGCGATATGCGCACATCGGAAAAGATATTCCGAATCATCTGGATCAGGATTTTCGTACAGCCATGTCGGAATATGCCTCCGGCAAAGCGAGTTTAAGGATAGACTATATTGGCAGGATACACACAGAGCCTGCACTGACTTTTGTCATCTCGGATTATGCGATGGAGGTTTTTTTCCTTTCTATTTATGCGATATTAGGAGGTCTGACACTTGCCGGAGGCGGTTTTCGCCGCCGCCTCGCGTCAACCAATAAGGGTATCGCCGCAGACTATTTCTCTACACTTGCTGCTTTATTTTGTTTAGGAAGCCTGCAGATTGTGCTGTATTCAACGGTTATGTCGCTGGCCATGCAGTCAGTTCTGAGAATACAGGATCTTTTATACTTGATGCTCTTTTTGCTGATGATGCTGGGGATCAGCCAGCTGTTTCAGCTGATCAGCCAAAATATTCGCCTGTATCTGTCCTTGCTGACGGTTTTGCTGTTGTCTATCGCCGGCGGTTGTTTCTTCCCGCTTTCCGAACTTCTGATGCGCTCTGTCGGCCAGTTCACACCGCATGGCTGGACTTTAGGCATGATCCGCGGGTATCCTGCCTTACCTGTCTTTTATCCTGTTGCTTTATCCGTTATACTCATACTATTCGGTTATTATCTGCAAAAATACAAAGCAGCCGGCAGTGTTGCTGAGTCAGGAGTGATCCAAGCATGAATGATCGACTGGAACGCATTGAGAAAATAAGAGAAAAAGTGCTTGACAGTATGCCAGACAGCTGGCGCAGTCCGGAAAATAAGCTTAACTGGTTTCGGGGCTGGCTTGCCAGTCATGATGAAACACATCACCTGGTTCGGGTCGCAGCCTGTAAGGCAGCAATGCACAATATGGCGACACCTGTGATCAGCGATCATGAACTGATTGTCGGCAGGCCTTGTTACCGGGTATTAAGTCAGGCAGAGCAGCAGGAACTTAATGAATACGAGAAACTGGTTGCTCCGTCACTGCCTCATCTGAACGGGCAGGC
>SLHU01000281.1 GCA_007135995.1 Clostridiales bacterium
AGCTGCTGGCAAATCCCTGGGGAATCGTGTCAATCATTGATCTTTATGTAGGGTTTATCATTTTTTCCATGTGGATTGCCTTTCGGGAAAAGCGCGTCATAGTGGCTGCAGCCTGGATTATCCTGGTTATGGTTCTGGGCTTCTTTACTGCCAGCCTCTATGTGCTTGTTGCCTTATACCGAAGCAAGGGCGACTGGTCGGATTTTTTCATGGGAGCGAGACAGCCAGGCAGAAAACTTATTGGAAGTAGAGAAAAAAAATGACGAACAAGCGCAGTGAAATTTCAGATGAACTAAGATCTGTCATATCGGGAAAAACGCTCGACGCCGTATTTCCCCCTCTGGTATACGCACTGGTCAATAGCTTTTTCAGTTTAGAAACTGCGGCAATATCAGCGGTCAGTGTTGTTGTCCTCATCGGAATTGTCCGAATTGCCTTTAAACAGACATTTAAGTATGCCTTTGGCGGGCTTGTTGCGGTTCTGATTGCAGCTGCATTTGCCTATATGGCGGGCCAGGCAGCCAACTTTTTCCTGCCCAGAATAATTGGCAGTGCTTTTCTGCTGATCCTGACCCTGGGCAGTCTGCTTGCAGGCAAGCCGGTTGCTGCCTTGGCCAGTCATCTGAGCCGGGGCTGGAATCTGAAATGGTACTGGCGTCCCGACATCAAGCCGGCTTACACAGAAGTAACATGTCTGTGGCTGCTGTTTTTGCTGATGCGCCTTCTGATTCAAATCACTTTATTTCTGCAGGCTGATATTTTACGTTTGACACTGGTCAATATTCTGCTGGGCATGCCGTTTACAATTGCTGTTTTGGTTTTAAGTTATGTTTATGGGATATGGCGCTTGAAAAAACTGGGCGGACCTGGCATTGAAGAATATAAGCAAGGTAAAGAAGCGCCCTGGAAAGGGCAGACGCGAGGGTTCTAAATCAACGTTTTATCTCTGTGTCTGTTCTTCTGTCATTTACTTCATGGTGTTCAATGCACAAAAATGACATGCTGATTGATCTGGCTCAGCTGGTATGCTGCCACTGATTTCTGTAGGCTGACGGTGTGATGCCTGCGCGATTCCGAAACAGATAAAGAAAATGATTGGGGCTGGGTATCCCAACCCGGCTGCTTATTTCTGCAATGCTCAGACGCGTCAGACGCAGCAGATCCTTGGCTGCATTGAGGCGGGCACGGATCAGGCACTCATTTAATGTGGTGCCGGTATGTTTTTTAAATTCATGACACAGATGGTATTTGCTGACAAAGAATTTTTCTGCCACCTGGTCCAGCGACAAGGGCTGGTGATAGCTCTCTGATATGTACTGCAGAACGGTATCAATCAGATGCGGCACCTGTTCAATCTGCTGTTCTGCGGAGGGTGTGATCGTTTCTGTGATAATCTCAGTCAGAATACAGGCGTTTCGCACGTCGTCAAAGGCATGAGGTACGCCGTTTACCATGAATAACCGATCAATCAGCTCATATATACGGCTATTGTTTGCCGCGGTGAATTTGACGCTGCCGCGCTGGCTGAACAGATCATAATAGTCTGCCATTGCCTGGCCGTCAAAATGAATAATGCGATACCCCCAGCCCAGCGGCGACGTCGCCCGGTAATCATGCTGTTTCCGGCAATCGATCATAAAGCAGTCACCAGCGGCAATATCATACATTTTTCCGTCATATATCAATTGACCGGACCCGGAAAATGTCTGAGTCAGCAGATAAGATGACATATCACTGCGGCTGGTGAAATGCCTGGCTGAGAACTCCACAGCCACCAGCATCTGCAGGTAAAGGTATGAGCGGCGCGCCCGATGCGACGGTGTGAATGATCGGGCATACAGAAGTTCATTGATGCTGATATCATTTTCACCGCGGTTACACTCTTCAATAAATGCCATATTACCCATCGCTGCCATTGGATAGGCTTTGATGAGCTCGAGAATCTGATGATTATTCATACTTAACCTCGATTTTCATTCCAGAGAACCACAAGATATCGTTGATTTATCGCAATAATTCAGGTGGATACTGCTAAAGTACCAAGTTAAAATAGCATTGTCAACAATTAAAGCAGCTTCTGAGCACTTTCTTGCCATCAGATGAAAAGTAACAAGATATCAGTGCTTTTGAGGCAGTGATCCGGGAGGAAAGAAATATGGACGCTTTGAGAAAAGTTCTGAAAAAACCAGGTATCGAATATCAGAACGAAGTTCGCTGGTGGCTGGCCGAAGGCCTGCATACTGACATGACGTTGAAAGATGACCTGCAGCAGCTCTATGACCTGGGGTTTGGCGGCGCAGAGTTTCTGGCTATGGATGAATACGGCGCAGACTCTAAAAGATATGGCTGGGGCTCAGAAGAGTTTGTCAACGACACTCATGTCATTATAGAAGAAACGACACAAAAAGGCATGGCAGCCAGTATGACCAGCGGGACAAACTGGTCTAACGCAAATCTGATCACGATCGTCCCTGATGATAAAGCAGCTGCCAAAGAGCTGAATTATAGCAATATCACGGTCAAGGCCGGCGAATGGTTCAACGGAACACTGGAAAAAGGCCAAATTAAAATGCCCAATATCAGAGAACAAGTTCTGGTCGCTGTCGTCGCGGCCCGTCATATCCGAACCGAAGACAAAAAATTGTTTATCGACAAGGCATCTGTTGTCCTGACAGACAAGGTCAGCGACGGCAGCCTGACGTGGCAGGCACCGGATGATGCTGATTACGAATTGTTCGCTTTCTGGATGCACGGAACCGGACAGACCGCATCACCCTCCTGCGCTGTTTCCTACACCATCAACTATGTTGATCGGTATGGCGCAGATGCTCTGATCAATTATTGGAATGAGACAGTACTCACGAAGGCCCTGCGCGAAAATATTCTCAAGAATGAACGCGTCCAGTTATACATGGATTCTCTTGAGCTAAGTACATTCACCCGCGGCGGTCAGTTCTGGGGCTATCATTTCATGGATGAGTTCAGCAAGCGCCGCGGCTACGATTTGGCACCCTATCTGCCGCTGATTGTCAAAACGCGCAAGTTAATGGCTTCACATGCTGATGAGTATCATTACGGCTGTGACGATGCCGATTTTCTGTTTAAGCTGCGTAATGACCTTTATCAGACTTTGACGGACCTTTATATGGAAAATGTGCTGAAACCGATTCAAAACTGGCTTCATGGTGTCGGTATGACTTTGCGTGCGGAAATTTCCTATGGACTGCCCTATGAAATTTCGCAGCCCGGCAAATATGTTGACGGTATCGAAACCGAATCACTTGAGTTTGCCTCGCAGATTGACTCCTATCGCGGCCTGGCCGGTGCCGCACACATTTACAATCGTCTGTTTTCCAGTGAAACCGGCGCTACTTTGCGCAACTATAAGATGAACCTCGATTTTTACACACAGATTATCTACACACAGTTTGCCGCAGGTGTCGCCAGAACGGTCCTTCACGGCTACGCAAGCATCTGCGGATCAGAGAAGGCAACCCAGTGGCCAGGGCATGAAGGCATGTGGCCGATCTTTTCTGAGCGTTTCGGCAATCGTCAGCCGGCATCACTGCATTATAACGACTGGAACGATATGATTGCCCGCTATCAGTACATCCTGCGCCAGGGCAAACCCCGCATGGATCTGGGGATACTGCGGATCGACTATGCGTTCAACAATATGGTCATGATCGGCGGTGACGAAGCAGATCTCTATGATCATCAGCTGATGCGCGCCAATAAAGGTTTGTACTGGCAGGATCCCGGTCTGCAGAATGCCGGTTTTACGTACGACTATTTCAATCCTCAGATACTCGACGATGTTGAATTTGCTGATGGCGTCATCGCGCCTGACGGACCCGGCTACCAGGCAATCATTGTCTATCAGGAAGCGCTGCCTGTTTCTTCGGCCCGGCTATTGCTTGAATGGGCCAGAAAAGGCCTGAAGGTGCTGCTCGTTAACGGCGTGACCGAAACGCTTTGTATCGGTGTTGACAAAACATACGGACAAGCTGCCAGTAAAACGCCTTTCAACGATGGCAAAGATCACGAGCTGACCGCAATCATCACCGAGCTCAAGACCTTGGGCAGTGTCCGCGAGATCAGCGGATGCGAAAGCGCGCTGTCTGCGCTTGAAGAACTAAGTGTCTATCCAAGAGTCATGTATGAAGAAGCGAATCGCAATATCCTGCCTTTAATGCGCGAAGATGGCGATATCCGATACGTCTTCCTTTACAATGTGATGTACACCGAAACAAAAGCAGTATCATTTAGAGCATCTGTCATTGGTGAGGGAACACCGTTCAGCATCAACTGCTGGACGGGCGATATTGATGAAATTGCTTCATTCACAGCAGGTGATGGACGAACGGTGCTGGACATTACTCTGGAGCCGGGCCAGGCCTGTATGCTGGCGCTTGATCTCAGCAGCCGGCCTGGCACATATGCCGTCGAAAGCGATGCCTGCCGGGTACTGCGCCGAAACGGCAGACTGGCAGCGCTCGCTTGCAGCAGCGGTCAATATACCACCGTGCTTAATGATGGCACCAGCGTCATAAAACACATATCTGTGCCAGATGACATTGAACTGAATGTGTGGAAACTTAAGGTTGAAGACTGGAATGAAGGTGACAAAAAAGAGCGGCTTGAGGATCGCGGACTGGGCTATGTGACAAAAGAAGTCTACTATGACACCAAAAAGACGATGCTTGATGCAGGTGATGTTGAGCTTAAACCCTGGAAAGACATTCCGGCCATCGGCGAGGATGTCTCCGGTGTGGGCTTTTATACAACCCGATTTACGATTCCCGGGGACTGGTCAGACAAAAATGGCGCACTGCTTAAAATGGATTCAGTTAACGGCAATACCGCTGCTGTTTATGTTAACGGCAGTAAAGCGCCGGCAGTTGACTTTGACAATCCCGTGGTCGACATCACGGAACTTCTGGTTAAGGGAGAAAACAGTCTCAAGGTAGAAGTCACCAGCACGCTGACCAACCGTCTGCGCCAGCGCGGCTATTTTGCCAATATTCCGGCGCGTTTTATGGAACTGATGAGCGAGAGCACTTCATTTGCTGAAATGGCCCATGATGGCGGTGAAGAAAAAAGTGATGGTCCGGGTCTGCTTGAAGCGCTGATGGGAAGCGTGACTAAGTGCAATGTTCAGGACTATGGCCTGACCGGTAAAGCCACCCTTGTAACCTATACCATAGAAGAAATCTAAGATCGCATACCATATTGGCAAACTGGATTCGCACTTTGCTGCTTTTTTCATGATTGCTGGTGTGATGAATGAACCGTGACTAAAATTGAGTGACAAACTAAGCGTGTCTAAACCTAATGAGACCCCGGGTGCTCTGCTGCTGATCAAGCTGGCTAGCCCGGGGTCTTTTCTTCGTCATCAAACACAGTGCTGCTGGCCAGCATACCCGGCAGCATCTGCCCGGGCAGAGCCGTCAGCTCGGTCAACTTGTTCAGGTTCCGCGCTCCCTCTCTTTATCTTGTCCAAGAAAAACTGCACGCCGCGGTGACAGCGCATATCGAAAATGACTGAAATGCGATGGCAAATAATGTTACAATATGCAGGAGGCAGCCTGAGTGCTTCGTGGAATATAGAGTGCTCAGCAAAGGTAAACTTTGCCGATTTTGATAAAAAACAAGAAAGGATAGTATGTGTACACATTTTAATCATGCGTGCATCATACAAAGAAAAAATGAAAAATCTATACGTATCAACCATTGGAAGTGATTCGAACCCGGGTACGATCGAAAAGCCATTAAAAACGATGGCTGCAACACAAAATAAAGTACGTGAGTTAATTAAAAGCGGCAATGATGAAGATATT
This sequence comes from Clostridiales bacterium, assembly GCA_007135995.1. Lineage (GTDB taxonomy): Bacteria > Bacillota > Clostridia > Saccharofermentanales > UBA5734 > SLHU01. Next base: position 5,841 of record SLHU01000281.1, read on the forward strand.
ATTGTTCATTTAGGAGAAGGCACTCACCGTTTAAGCAGACCGATCCGTTTTGGTCCTGAAGATGGAGGGAACGGAAACTTTACCGTTACCTATCAAGGTGATGAAAATGGCAAAACCACAATTAGTTCTGGTTATCTACTTGATGGCTGGCAAAAGTGTGAAGAAACGATGTTTGATGTGCCAGAAAAGCTGCGTGATAGCATTTGGTTCATAGACCTTCCTGCTGGAACAAAAGTCAATAGTCTGTATGGAAAAAATGGCAGTATTTCTCGTGCTCGCGGCGAATCAATCAAACCGCTCCGCACTGCTATGACAGAGAAAGAAAAGAAAATATACGGCCCTGATGGCCCATATAAAGG
>SLHU01000225.1 GCA_007135995.1 Clostridiales bacterium
CTTTTTTACTGAATCATCTGGCATCAGACGCCATTTAGACAGCGGACGCGCTGCGCTGCAAAACAAAGAGGGCCAGGAAAGCTGTCACCAGCGCGACCGCGCCGGCAATGACAAACCCTGTGCCCAGACTGAACATGTCTGCTAATCCGCCAATCAGAACCGGTCCGGTTACCATGCCAATGCCGTAGACTGCCTGATAAAACCCCATAGCACCTGCCTTTTGTGAGATGGGGATTGTTCTTGTACAGATCGACATGAGCAAAGTCATTTGAAAACCACTGCCGATGCCGGCCGCAAACTGAAAAGCAAATAACAGCGGCAGGCTGGTGACCAGCGGCAGCAGACAGGTAAAGACGCCGGTGAGCATAAAGCCGACACCAATCAAAGTCCGAAGCCGAAACCAGCGGGCAAGCAGGCTGCCGCCCAGCAGCGCGGCCAAAGCTCTCGGCATGAGCGCGAAAGCGGAGAGCATGCCGATGGTGCCTCTGCTTGCGCCCAGCTGGCTGGCAAATTCTGGCACAAAACCTTGCGTGGTCGCGAAGTTGACCAGCTGAGAGAGCAGTGCCAGCACAGAAGTCCAGAAAAGAGTATGATCTTTACCGACTGTTAACGCGGAGCGAAGGGTTGGCGGCGACGTTTCCTTTTCTGGTTGATTATCCTGAACCAGCAGCGAAAGCAGCAGGCCGACCGCGGCCACTACGACTGCCAGCAGAAAGGCCAGAGGCCAGCCAGCTGCCTGCGCCAGAAAACTGCCGGCCAGCATGGCGGACATGAGTCCTATGTTATTGATAAAGCTGAGCCGGCCCATTGCCTGCGCGGATGACTCCGGAGGATAATAGGAAAGGTAAAGTGTTGAAGAGTGTACCCAGGTGGCCGCGGAAATCCCGGCCATAGCCCGGAATAATAAAATGAGCCAGAGGTCGCTGAATAAAAAGAGCCCTAATGCGCTCATCATCGAGAAAAACAACCCTGCCACAACAAAATATTTCTTGTTGCGCCAGCGGTCAGAAAGAATACCGGCAGGCAGCCGCAGTAAAGTCTGCGTAAAACCATATGAACCGACAACGATGCCGGCTGAAGTCAGCGAGGCACCCAGTTCAGTGAGATACGGGGTAAGGATGGCGGGATAGGTATAGAGTGCGAACCAGAAAAAAAAGGTGACGGTTAACAGAAGTGGCTCACGCTTTCTCGTCAGCAGTGATGATAAACCCTGGTGCATAACAGCTTCTCCTTCATTTACCCTTCAGCGCAGTAGTGGTCTGTTCACTTCAGGCGCTTTTGATACAAAAGGCTTGAACTGGCAGTATCCAGATTCGTCATGCAGATCCAATAAACCATCTGTATCTAAAGCAGCATGACAAATACCGGTTGCGGCACCGATACCTGTGATGAAGGTTCACTTAGGGTGCCAGACTGAAGGTCTCGCTTGCAGACGACGATATTGCCGCTTTTCTGATTCGCGATTATAACATACTGTCCGTCTGGCGTGATACAGAAGTTTCGAGGGACCGCACCGTATGTGCAGCAGCATTCAATCCATTCCACGCTGCCGTCCGCTTCATGGACCCGCAAGACGGTCAGACTGTCATGCCCTCGGTTGGAGACATACATAAACTGTCCGTCCGGTGAGATATGAAGGTCAGCCGCGTTGCTTTCACCTTCATGGGAATCTGGCAGCAGCGGCATCTGCTGGCGCGGGTATGTCACACCCCGGGCATCGGCATAGTCATAGACAAGCAGCGAATTACCCATTTCTGTAACAACATAAAGTGTTTCCCCGTCTTCAGAGAAGGTAAAATGCCTGGGGCCGGAGCCATCCGGTGTTTTAAAATGCACTGATTCATCCAGCGCAAGCGTACCTGAACACGCGTCAATATCATAGCGTGCCAGCCAGTCCAGGCCCAGATCTGAGGCCAGAAGCTTTTTGCCGGAGGGATCAAGCAAGGTTGCGTGCACATGCGGACCTTCCTGCCTTCCGTGTTTGTCAAAGCCAACACCGTGATGCTGTTTAAGATCAGTGACACGGCCTAAAGAGCCATCTTTGAGTATTTCACAGACAGCCAGGCTGCCGCTCCCATAATTTGCCGCAGAAAGGTATTTTCCGTTCGGCCATACCTGCACATGGCAAAGGGCTGACCCGGGAACTGCCGTATGGTTGATATAGGTCAAGTCACCGGTTGTTATATGACGTCGAAAGGCATAAAGGCCTCCGCCTTGTCCCGCCTCAGATCCAGCATAGATCATGTCTTTTTCTGCAGCCAGAAAGGAGGGGTTATCACAGGTGTCATACGCGGTTTTAAACGTAAGCTGCCCGCTGGATTCGTCAAAACTAAACTGATAAAGTCCCTTGCTGCCGGTTTTAGCGGTATAGCAGCCTACATATAAATGTTTCATAATGATTGACCTCCTGAAGACTTTATTCAGCGAATTCAGTCCGGTTATAATTGTCAGCCCGGTTGATCGCGGATTTGTTGAAAACTGCAGTCGTTTTGTCCGGCTATGCACGGCGGCAAACAGCCATTCATCACATTTGGCTGTTCGTCATGATCAGCCTGACGCCGGAAGGTTTTTGACGACGCAGCAGCGGATGTCATGCCGAACATGACTTCGGCAAGGTTTCACTTTGCAATTTATTCTTCAATTTGTCAAATCATGCTCTCAATTTCTCAATAAACGCGCTGGTGATTGAGATTTATCAGGCGCGCCTATATAATTATGAATATTGAATGAACAATCATAGTGATTGAATGCGTCGAGCCGATGAGCATATCATTCAGGTTGAATGGGTCGGGCCGGTCAGCGAGCCGACATGAATGACACCCATAATCTGAAAATGTCAGAAGGCAGTAAACCGCAGTTTTCATTCAGTGATGCAGGCATTCATTCTAAATGCAGCAGATGAATTAGCATTGATTACATCATAGGAGGAATACGATGTCAATATCAGTAGGTATTATCGGTTTTGCCCATGGCCATGTGGCAAGATATTGTGAAGAATGGCAGAAAAACCCTGAAATGGGTGTGAATGTTGTTTCCGGCTGGGATCACGACGCGGCGCGGCTGAAAAGTGCATCTGAGAAATATGCGTTCAATCCATGTGTCACTGCAGACGAACTTCTGGCTTTGCCTGAGGTAGAGGCGGTCGTGATCACAACTGAGACATCACTTCATGCAGCGATGGTTGAGAAGGCCGCTGCTGCCGGGAAGGCGATTATTCTGCAAAAGCCAATGGCACTGACCATGGCAGAGGCAGACAGGATCGTTGCTGCTGTTAATCAATACAATGTACCGTTCAGCATGGCCTGGCAGATGCGTGTTGACCCGCAGAATCTGAAGATGAAGGAAATGATAGAAAATCAGACGCTTGGGAAAATCATATCATTACGCCGCAGGCATGCCTTAAGCACACATACCTGGCCTGGATTCGCGGATACCTGGCATAACAATGCTGAATATAACCGCGACATCTGGGCAGACGATTCAGCACATCCAATTGACTGGATCAACGCCCTGTTTGGTGCTCCTGAAAGTGTGACTGCTGAAATGATGACACTGGTTGATCCTGCTGTGGTCAATGACAATGGCGCAGCCATTTTCCGCTATCCCGGCGGACCGCTGGTGGAAGTCAACTGCTCATTTACCTGCACAGCTGCTGTCAGCACAACCGAGATCATTTTTGAGAAGGGGACTATCATCCAGAACTATGGTGATGCTCCAAGTGCCGGAATACCGCGCTCTGAAGGTGATGCCGGCTTAAAATGGTTCTCGGCTGAGACAGGCACCTGGACGTACAGTGATATTTTATCACCGCCAAATCACGGCTTCAGGATAGCGGGCCTGGCTGAGCCGATTGCAGAATTTCTAAATGGTCAAAGGGGTCCGATCGCGACTGCGGAAGAAGCCAGAACATCGCTGAAAATGGTTTTAGCCACTTACGTATCAACCAGAGAAGGCCGCAGAGTCTACTTAAATGATCCGGCTATCAGTCAAGTATAAAACTGGCAATGCCGTTTCAATAAAATCAAACCATAACTTGGAGGGTTAACCGTGAAAAAAGGACTTATATTGTCACTGGTACTGGTCTTTGTTCTGTCTTTCGTTCTAGCTTCCTGCGGCAATGAAACGACTGAAACAACCACAGATGAATCTCAGACGACGACAACAGCTGCAGATACTGATACTGATGAAACAGAAGAAACAACGCATGAAGAGACAACGGCAGAGGAAACGGAAGCGCCATCTGCTGAATATAATCAGGCACCGATGCTGGATAATATGGATCTTCCTCCCGTTGGCGAGCGGCTGCCGCTTGAGCCGAAGCTGACGAATGAAATGCCTCCGGAACTGCTTGACTATGAGATCGGGCAGTACGGTGGTATGATCAGGACGGTTACATCAGCCGTTAACTGGGACGCGGATGTGTTCGTCATGAATAATGAACCGCTGCTCAATGTGCCCGGGATTATGGGCGGTGAAGTAACGCCTAATATTCTAAAAGGGTTTGAGATGAATGATGACGAAACAGAGTTTATCTTCTACCTGAGAGAAGGCATGAGGTGGTCCGACGGCGAGCCGGTGACGATTGAGGATGTCCGGTTTACAGTCGAGGATGTGCTGTTTAACGAAGCTATCACACCGATTTTCCCTAACTGGCTCAGGGCCGGCGGGGTACTTGGCGGCGAACCTTTCGAGTTCTCGATCGTGGATGACTGGTCTTTCAGGATGCGTTTTGAGCAGCCATATGGCGGCTTGCTGATTCGCCTTTCCGTGACAGGCTGGGTAGGGTATTCCGAACTGCTGAAACCTTCGCATTATCTGAAGCAGTTCCATATAGACTACGCAGATCCTGATGAGTTTGCAGCACATCTAGAAGCAGCTGATGTGTCTGAGGATCTATGGGGAACTTTTTTCCAGGACAAGGATATCACAAACTGGCGCCTGACACATGAGGATGCCATCGGGTTTCCCGTTCTTTATCCCTGGATGTATGTAGAGTCAACGAATACAATGGCCATTTATGAACGTAACCCTTACTATTTTAAAGTGGACGAGGCAGGAAACCAGTTGCCGTATATTGACCGCATCCAAAGCGAGCTTGTAGAAGATATTGAGATGATCTCGGTGAAAGTCCTGGCTGGTGAGGTAGATTTTGTTCGCGAATCTGCTGCTCTGATCAATATGCCGCTGTATCGTGAATATGAGGAGGCATCCGGATTTAAAGCCGAGTTGGCTTATATGCATAATAATCCCACGAATATTTTCTTTAACCTGACCTACGATGATCCGGACTGGCGCGAAGTGGTGCAGGATGTCCGTTTCCGCAAGGCGATCAGCCTGGCGACAGACCGTGATGAGATAATTGATGCGATATATTATGGATTCGCAGAACCAGGTATCATGCAGGATCCGACCTTTGACCTGGATGAAGCGAATCGGCTGCTGGATGAAATGGGCATGGAAATGGGTCCGGACGGATACAGACTGGCGCCAAGCGGGAATCCCTTCTCAATTCTGATGGAACTGGGCGCCCAGGCACCTGATATTGTACCGCTGGGTGAGCTTCTGGTTGAACAGTGGGGCGATTTAGGCCTGAATGTTGATATGAGACGTATCGAGCAATCGCTATGGGGCAATAAGCAGAATGCGAATGAGCTGCAGTGTACGATCATCTGGGCACCGGCACCTGATCCTCAGTGGTTTGCCAGTGGCTATGGCCAGAATGTCTGGGCCAGGAACTGGAATTTGTGGGATACAACAAACGGTGAGCAGGGTGAAGAACCGCCGGCAGAAGTTCAGGAATTTTATGAGCTGATCGCAAAAACACTCACCTCAAATCCTGACGATGCACAGGCGTATGTTGCGCAGATCAAGCAGAGTCTGGCGGATCATCTCTGGTTTTTGATTCATATCGAAAAAGTGCAGCAGCCGCTCATCGTCCATGAACAGTTGGGGAACGTGTCATCAAAAGGGACGGCCATTGCCGCTAACTTCAGCGCCGAGCAGTTTTTTTACAAAGACTGACCGCCTTTTAGACATCACTATCTGTAATATTATAATAGTTAAGCCAGACAGATAACAGATGAAACGTTTAGTGGCCCCATCGCAAATGCAAGAACGACATAAATTAAATACCTCCAATGCAGACAAACTAATTTTTTGGATGGCTGCGTTGGGGGTTTTTTTTAA
>SLHU01000184.1 GCA_007135995.1 Clostridiales bacterium
CCGCATGCTGCTGCCAGTTGTCGCGATGGACAATACCGTCGCGCTGATGACTTTTTCTATAGCAGCGGCTATTTCTCAAGTGCTGGTCGCCGACGTGTCAGGTTCATATGTATGGATGATTCTATATCCGCTGATTGAGATAGGCGGTTCTCTGCTGGCAGGCTTTGTGCTGGGGTTTGTTTTATCCTTTCTGTTCAGATTCTTCGAAAAAGATAATGATCGTCTCGCTTTGGTGATTGCCGCTGTTATGCTGGGCGTGGGGCTATCAGCTCAGATTCACCTTTCGGCATTGCTTGTCTGCATGGCGGCCGGGGCAACGATGAGCAACTTAAGCAAGCATTCCTTACGTGTCTTTAAACTGACCAATGCGTTTACACCCCCGCTGTTTCTGATTTTTCTTGTTCTCTCCGGAGCTGAGCTGAACCTGGTGATGCTGCGCACGCTGGGTGTGATGGGGCTGATTTATATCATTGGCCGGGCAATCGGCAAAATCGGCGGCAGCTTTATCGGCAGCCGACTGGCCAAAGCTGAGCCGGTTATCCAGAAACATATGGGCTTTACGCTGATTCCTCAGGCTGGTGTGGCGATTGGCCTGTCGTTGGCCGCATTGCGCATTCTGCCTGAGTATGGTGATCAGATCCGCGTCGTCATACTGAGTTCAACGCTGATCTATGAACTGGTCGGACCTGTGATTACGCGTCTGGCTCTGAAGCGGGCCGGCGAGCTGCCTGACCTAGTGAAAATCGGCAAAGACTGCAAGCCTTCACGCTAAACCGCTATCGCCGAAAATATGGCACAGTATGGCTCATCATCAGCAGCTTGTGTCTCGTTCAACAATATCAGCAAACAGTCTGACCAATTCCGGATCGAACTGCGTACCCGCGTTTATTCTTAGTTCTGCCAATGCAGCGTCTTTTGTCAGCGGTAATCTGTAACTTCTGTTGCTGATCATGGCATCATATGCATCAGTGATAGCGCAGATCCTTGAAGGAATGGGGATTTCTTGTTCCTTGAGACCCTTTGGGTATCCCTTGCCATCCCATCTTTCATGATGGGCCAGCACATATTCTGCGATTTCTGCCATATCGTTATTGGTATTCAAGATGCGGAAGCCAATCTCTGAGTGGCTTTTCATTTCCAGCCATTCATATTCTGTAAGCATGCCTGACTTATTCAAGGTCTTTTCTGACAGGGCTATTTTACCTATATCGTGCAGTAAGCCAAAGGCTTTCATTTCCTTAATCTTATACTCTTCCATACCAAGTGCTGTGCCCATTTTCTCGCACAGATCTGACACACGTTTCGAGTGTGCCTCCTCTTTTTTACTTTTGCTGTTAAGTGCCGCAATGATATTTTCAATGGCTTTTCCCCTGATACTGGGCCTTTCAAAAAGTTTGTTATGGTACATCGTATCTTCAGCTTTTTTTGATACTGCTTCTATGGCATCTGTCTCACTGGTTTTCGTCTCATAGCCAAATGAAACGGAGATTTCCAAGTCACCTGACGTTTCTTCTTTCAAAAGAACTTTTATACGGTTGACCAGCTGAGCTGCTTCAAAGCCATCTGTTTCAGGCAATAAGACAGCAAATTCATCACCGCCGATTCTGGCGACAATATCATCTGCACGGCAAGCTTTTTTGATTGCTTTTGCCGTCTTTACCAGTATTTGGTCGCCTGCAGCATGACCAAGGGAATCATTAATCAGTTTTAAGCCATTGACATCACCCAGCACGATGGTCAATGGCCAATTTCTTTCTTTATCAAGCCGATCACATTCTGCTTCATAAAACCTGCGGTTGTAAAGTCCCGTCAGATGATCATAAAAGCTCAGGTATCTGATTTCGTCCAGGCGTTTTTTCTTCTCTGTAATATCTCTGAAAACCAGCACGACGCCAGATATACAGCCTTGTGCATCTACTATTGGCGCGGCGCTATCTTCAATAGGCCGCTCAGTACCATCTTTTGATACTAAAAGGGTGTGATTGGCAAGATCGATACTTTCTTTGGTTAGCAGCACAGTTGCGACTGGGCTGGTGCATCTTTCACGGGTAAATTCGTTAACGATGCTGAATACTTCATCTATTGGCCTGCCGGCAGCTTCTTCCTGCGTCCATCCTGTCAGCTGTTCTGCGACTTTGTTCATGATCGCTGCCCTGCCCTGAACATCTGTTGAGATGACGCCGTCACTGACAGATAAAAGCGTCGTTTTAAACTGTTCCTTTTCATTCGACAGCTGGGTCTCAATTTGTTTGCGCCCGGTAATATTGATATTAGTTCCTACCGTCAGGCTTGATAAACTGCCGTCCGGGTTGCGCAGCGTCTGTCCGCGGGCGCAGATCCATACCCAGCTGCCATCAAGATGCTTCATCCGAAAACAGCTCTCATACATGCCATCAGAACCATTCGCCAAGTACGCCATGGATTGGTTCACTGTATGCTGACGGTCCTCAGGATGCAGATGATTGATCCATACTTCATCAATATTGGCGCGGCCATCCATAGGGTAATCTGCCGGATTGTGGCCGATCATTTCAAAGTATTCCGGACTGCACCACAGATATTTATTTTCTCTTTGGTATTCCCACACCCCGGTATTCGAGACCGTTATAACCGAGCGGTATCGTGACTCACTTGCCCGCAGTTCATCTTCCGACCGTTTTTGCTCGGTGATGTCCCTGAAACTCCAGACCCTGCCGATAATTTGCTGTTCCTGTCGCTGCGGCTGTGAATATCTTTCAAAAATACGGCCGTCTGAAAGATAAAGCATGTCAGTGCTGATTGCCTCCGATTGGCTGCCAAGTCCCTGAATTTCTGCCGAAAACGTTTCCGGACTCGACAGCTGAGCGAGCATATGCGCATACATTTTTTCATCATCATGATCGTCGATTATGTCTCGCGGAATTTGCCACATTTCGATGAATCGCTGGTTGCAGCACGTTCTGATGCCGTCGCTGTTTATAACCAGCAGACCGTCAGCAGTCGATTCAAGCGCAGCTGACAGTAAAGCGGCTAAATCAGTTTTCTCTTCTGCAGCCAGTTTTATGATTGAGGTCGATCTTCGCAGTTTTGCGGCAAAAATAAAAAGAGCAAGGATAAAAAAGACTGCTGCAGCCAGTGCTGTGGTTTGGGCTAAGTCATTCCAGTTCCAGTCGCGTAAAGCAATGGCCATACCGCGTCTGACAGTAAGTTTTCCTGGGTTGAGACTTGTCAGGGGTACGGCAGCAAAGATGAAAAGAAAGCTTGTTTTCACAGTTCACCCTCATTCTACATTACTAGCTCGAATTATGCATGAGTTCATCAACACGGCTGCATGTCTAGTAAAATCATTCATTGATTAAAATTCATCTTCCATTTGAAAAGTTTTTGATGATTATAGAAATTCTACGTGTATTATACAATAAAATTCGTGTTCGCACAGTCTTTTTTTAAGTGAATTGTCTCTTTTTGCATTATATTCAGCAGCCGTGTTGACTGCGGTCTCAGCTTCAATACACACAAATAAATCACAACTGGTCAGCTGCACATTTGTTCTGCCTTTTAGCACATTTGTTCTGCCTTTTAATTTTAAGAAATGATCAACATCAGCGGTACTGGTTTCAGTAATCTGAAAGCGCTGAAACAGGCCGGTTTTTCAGAATGTGCTCAAGGAACGCGTCCCAGTCCGAGTCGGTTTTCTGTAGGTTTTGATGTGCCAGATAGTACTCGGCAGAAAGCCGCATCCCCTGGTCAAAACGAATCTGTGCTTTATATTCCGGAACAAGCTTTTTGATCTTACTGTTGTCAAAAACTGCGCAGTGGGCCTTGTCACCCAGAAGAGGCCCTTTCAGCTCTGGTTTGGCAGCAATCAGTTCACTGCTGGTCACATGAACTATTTTGGGTTTGACTGAAAAAGCACGGCCGATGATTTTGTAAATCTGATTCCAGCTAAGCGCTTCATCAGATGTGATGTGGTAAGCTTGCCCGATTGCGTGCGGGTTGCCCGCCAGACCGGCAAAAGCAACAGCCAGGTCACGGCTGTGTGTGACAGTCCAGAGCGATGTGCCGTCACCATGGATCACAACAGGCTTGCCTTCCTGCATTCTCCTGATTGTCGGCCAGGAACCGTGACTGCCGTGAATGGCCAGCGGGATGGCCGTTTCATCGTATGTGTGACTGGGTCTGACGATTGTAACTGGGAAACCAGTTTGACGGCAAGCTGCCATATAGACTTCCTCACAGGCTATTTTCTGCTGTGAATAAGTCCAGAAGGGATTGATCAGCGGTGTGCTTTCCGTTATCACAGGATAAACAGGCGGTTTTTGATATGCTGACGCACTGCTGATGAAAATGTATTGTCCGCATCGGTTTTGAAACAAATGGATGTCACGTTTGGCTTCATCAGGCGTGAAAACAATAAAGTTCGCGATTACATCGAAAAATTTATCCTTTAACCAGGTGCTCACCGTTTCAGTATCTGAAATGTCAGCTGTAAACTGGCTGATCAGCTTCGATTCAGGTATACGGTTCGCCTGCCTGCCGCGATTGAGCAAGGTCAGGTCCCAGCCTTCTTCAAGCATTTTTAGGCAGACAGATGTACTGATTCTGCCAGTTCCGCCAATGATCAGTGCTTTCATCATGTGGTCTCCTTTCTGATTTTGCTGGATTTGCGTTTATCTTCATCTTTGTCATCTATAATGACTTGCCTTTATTTTCTCCCGGATTGCCCGCTTGATCTTGGAAGGTTTCTCAGGATGACTATCATTAATACCTGCTGCCTGGCTTTTTCCAGCCTTCAGCTGAACGAAAAGCCGGTCAGCAGACGTGATCCAATCAGATTTTCATGGTCAATTTCTTCCCCCAGGCCGGGGGTATCATTCAGGATTAGGTATCCATCGTCACTCAGCCGTTTATCTTTGAAAAAAGCAGTTTTCTGATCCATGAAGCTTAGCAGATACTCGCAGTAAGGACTGATGTCCGGCGGCATCGCCGCAACAATATGCATGGCAGGCAGCAGGGAATGGCCATGTGGTATGAATGTGGTGCCGTACATTTCGCAAAGATCACCAATCCGCATCGCTTCAGTGATGCCCCCGCACCACTCCGGGTCGGACTGCATGACTGAAAAGATGCCGTCTTTCAGGTAAGAATTGACTTCCATACGGGTATAAAGATGTTCGCCGGCAGAAAGAGGGATCGATGTTTCCTGTTTCAGCTGACGGTAACCGTCGCTCATATGCGGCCGTAAAACTTCTTCGACCCACATAGGGTGAACCTGCTCAAGCTCACGGAAAATAGTCCTGGCATAGCTGATCGTCCAACCCATCCAGCAATCAAACATCAGCTCATAGTCATCCCCTAATGCCTCCCGCAAAGCAAAGGCTAAATCCAGATTTTTACGCATGCCCGTCATCCCCGCGCCGGGTCCATACTTGAAAAACCATTTTTGCGCCTGAATTCCGGATGCTTTGATTTCCAGAGCACGTTCGCAGGCGCGTTCGGGTTCAACTGAGAATCCGAGGGTGCTGATATAGGGCCTGATACGAGACCTTCCGCCGCCCAAAAGTTTATAAACCGGACAGCCAAGTGCCTTCCCCTTGATATCCCATAAGGCAATATCAACGGTGCTGACAGCCATCATCATAACACCACTTCGGCTGTGCCTGTCAAACCGGCTCATCACATCCCATAAGAGACGGTTCTCCAGCGGATCACGACCGATCAGGTGCCTGGCCAGCCCGTCCATGATTGTCAGCAGCTGGCTGCGGTACTCGATGGGTCCATGTACACCTTCAATGCCCTCATCTGTAGATATCACCAGAAAAACACCGGACTTCCTGTCATCTTGATGCTGACCTGCCGATTTCATTCCGCCCTGCCGACTGCCGCTTGCGTATGATTCATAAAAATCCAGCGGTCCGGTGGACCGATCCTCATGATCATACTTCGGCTGAAAAGAAATAGTATGTTCGTATAAGCTAAGTGATGTGATTTTCATTGTTGTTCAACCCTCCTTGCGAGTGTCCTGTGCAGCATATTATATTTAATACATGAAGACAGATTGTTAAAGTCATTATAACAAATTGAAACAGGTTACATAATCACCGCAAGTCTGCCTCACAGATCTGCGCCAATTATGAGCAGTGGGTCCTTCATTGTGGTTCAAAGACGAGTTGGTTCATTC
>SLHU01000157.1 GCA_007135995.1 Clostridiales bacterium
AATCCAGGGCCGGTGCCAGGAACCAAGTTCTGCCGCGCAGTAAGTTTTCGGCTCTATCAGCATCGTTTTTAAGCCTTGTGCAGCCGCCTGTTCAGCCACAGCAGTCCCCGCCATAGTCGCACCCAAAACAAGCAGATCAACCGATTGAATAACAGGCAATTGTTCGCCAAAGTTCACTTGCATCATGTGTTTCACTTCCTTACATAGGGTACCAGGTACCAAAACGGAAGCAGCGGCAGATATACGCTGCTATACATTGTCCTCGCGATCGGTGTTTGTCAACCCTCCCAGTCTAAACCTGCGGCTTAGAAGGGGCTTGCGCACGATTGTTTTGGTCAAATCACATATTGTTCTTTTTCTATCGTACTCTCCAGCAGTAAACTGCAAAACTCTCCAAGCCGCAAAGCCGCATGTGTCTTTTCAGGCGAGTTCCTCAGGCACAAAGTGCCTGGGACCTGTTCGAGCCGGGAAAGATATATGCGGCTGCAAGGCTACACAACTTTTACACAAATCAGAAAATATCGGGTATATTAAATGCCAGAGAAAAGGTCCCAGCAGACGGATCGCCAGTCCGTGCTTATCGTTGCAAACCAAAACAGGACATCATAACGTTACAATGTTACAACGTCTTGATGTTTGATGATACATCTTATGATCAAACAAACGACTTCTCACCATCCGTTATAATGGACTCTTGACTGATCAAACCGATCGGCTGGTTTCTTGCTTTCCGCCGGATAGCCGACCGGCAGAACTGCCAGCGGTATCACGCCCTCTGGCAGGTTAAGCAGTTTTCTAAGCGGCTGAACGCGCTCTTCAACCGGAAACACACCCAGCCAGACGGAGCCAAGTCCAAGGTCATGTGCCATCAGCAGCATATTTTGTGTTGCCGCCGAGCAATCCTGTACCCAGTAACGCTCATGTTTTTCAAGCGATACATCGCCGCAGACAACAATCGCGCAGTTGGACTCCTTCAGCATTTGCGCGTAAGGATGAAAGGTCGTGATCTGATCTAACATCTCACGATCTCTGATCACGATAAAATGCCACGGCTGCTGGTTGCCAGCCGACGGCGCGGCCATACCTGCCCGGATGATTTGCTCAATTTGCTTTTCAGACACAGACTGATCGGTATATTTCCTGATGCTTCTTCGCTTAAATAGTACGTCCATGTTGTACCTCCTTGGTGTTCAGGTGATGGCTTTGAACGTTTCTTTACCCGTTTGTCTTTCAATCCTTTTTCACATTCATGGTTCACAGAGCCGAGCAGATATGGGTTATGATTGGATTGTTTCTTCTGATCCATAGCATCCATCGCAGGCAGTTCTGCAAGGCTGTTTTCTGACTGTCATCGCATTTATATTATAACAAACTTCACACAGTGTGACCCCTCTCCGTCCAGATCTTCGCTTGACGGGGCAGCCTCATAACTCAAAAAGGTTTTTGTGCGATTGATTATGTTAAATCATTCCTGCTATTCTCATTTTATCAAATCTGAGATTTTTTGAGAAATGAATCTAATCTTCAGAAGATAAACAGGCCAACCCGAAAAGCGCGGCCCCGCAGGAAGCCTCTTCCAGAAACTTTGGCAGCACAACCGTCATGCCAAACGTTTTGGCCAGCACCTGCTGCAGCACTTTGTTTTTTCGCACAGCATTTCCCGAAGCGACTAAATACCGGGGTTTTCGTTCCAGAAAAGGTGCTGCGTCCTGGTAAAACTGAAATAACTCATGTGCTATACCACAAAGCGCAGCGTATACCATGTTTTCCGGTGTCAGGTTCTGATCACTAATCTGCTGAATACTGCCAAGGACAGATGGATTAGCTCTGGTTCCGCAAAACTGAGTTGAAACTATAAGCTGAGCGTCAGGGTCTGTCTGGTTAACCCGGTCATACGCTTTTTCTGCGAGCTGGTTCAAAAGCGGATACAGCGGACGGTCCGGCGCGCCGGCACTCACCGCGATTTCTCTGAAGAATCGTTCTATCACAGCGTAAGCTCTGCCGCCACACAGCGAAGATCCTGCCAACAGAACTTTATTTTGAAGATACGGCCTGGCCTCCAGCCCGCAGCGGATCGGGCTGTTTGTCATCACAGAAAGCTGACTGCCTGTACCAATATTCACCAGAACGCTTGATTCCGGTTCTGAAACTGCCCCCAGAAAACTGGCCTGATTATCACCCAACGCGACAGAAACCGGGATGCCGCGATAGCATCCAATCAGTTCATTTTGGTCCGTTACAGCCGGCAGCCAATGGGGATCAATCGACACGATTCGCAAGCTGTCCGCATCAAATGATCCTGTATCAAGGTTAAAACAGCCAAGGCTGGCCGCATTTGAACAATGTGATACCGGCGTTTTTTGCCCGGCGAGTCTCATTGTCAGATAGTCCATAATCGTGACGATTTTACTTGCGTTTTCTGGTATCTGCTGATGAACCAAGTTGTAAAAATGCGTAACGAGACCAAATCCTGATGCCATCGGATACTTCGTTTTTGAAGTCAGATACTCACAATAAGATAAAGCATCCTGATAGCTAAGATCGCCGCGCTTGTCCTGCCAGGTAATCAGAGGAGAAACAGCTTCTCCTTCTGCGTTGATATAAAGAATGCCGTGCATTTGACCGGTCACACTGATCACCTGAAGATCAGGATAGCTGCTGATCGCCAGGTCAATCAGATCGAGCGCCTGACTGACAAGCGCGTCCGCGTCCTGGAGCGACTCATAAGCATACCGGCTTATCAAATTCGTGTTGTTGGGCCGCTCGAAAATCTCAACCATCTGATTTTGCCAGCTGTCGATAACAGCCCCGCATATACTGGTGGTACCCAGGTCAAGGCCCAGGGCGAGAACACGTTTATCGTCTGTTTTTTTCGGGTCCAAAGCAGCTTCCATTATGAACAATCTCCATACACTCAGATCATGCTGCGATCAGCATTGACGGTGTTAACGCTTTTAATACTGTCATCACTGTTAAGACTGATCGCACTTCCGTTTACACCTTATATGATTATACTGCTCTATTGCTGTGCTGCTCAATAATAATGCTGCAGAACATTATACGTCATTGTATAACAATCTGCAGCATAAGTTGAAAGTTTGCTTGACTGAAGCAGAGCAATTGCTGTGAATATTATGTCTCAAACGCTATAATCTACAGTCATGTGTATCGTACATATTCTGCGAACATAACAAACGAATCCATTGAAAATAAATAACGCGTCAGGCGTCAGGCGTCAGGCATCATCTGCCCGGTCCTGATTCACTGAGCGCCTGGAACGAAGCAAGCCGCTTGTTTTATCGTGCGCTTCCTCTTCTTGATCAGGATGTACCCGACAATCAGCACCGACAGGCTGTATTGTGCCAGCAGCGGCAGTGAGATCGCAAGGCCGGTGATCAGGCAAAGGAGAATACCTGAAGCCATGATGATCTTCCCGACAAAGCTTCCCTGGCTCAACGCGCCCATCTGATAAGCCATTTCATTGGCCCATGGCGTAGCGATGAAGCTGACCAACCGGGTGAAAGCAGGCGAATGCTGCATCAGATTCACAACGGGTATGGCCAGATAATGGTAGCCTCGCATCACCACAGGAAATTTTTCTCGCATCATCTTGCCAAATTTCTGGTCTGCTTCGAAAATGGCATCACTCATCAGGCCCTGCCGATGCAGCTCGGTGCAGATCACTTTGCCAAAGAGACTGCCGATTGCATTTGATATAGTACTGGCGGCATATCCTGCATATCCTAAAGCATCTTCTACCATGCCTTCCGAGAAATTATAAACACTTTTAAGAGCACCGCCCACTGCCTCGGCGCTATAGCCCAGCCCTTTCAGCACTTTTGCCGCATTTTCACCTGACCACCCATAATAATTTTTTGCCAGGCTTGCCAGCTGGTTGCAGGTATAGCCGGCAGCTTTCATCACGCCCAGAACGCCTTCACCCGTATAGCTAAAAATAGAGCCGATCGCACCGGCGACATCTGAGGGAATGAAACCGGTGCTTCTTAAGATGCTGGCAATCTGACGGTCAGTCGCGCCGAACACATCCCTCAGCTGCTCGCCGATTTCTTCCGCGCTAACGCCTATCTGTCTGAGCACTTTCGCGGTTAACGCGCCTGTGGCATTGTACACATTTTTAACAGCTTCAGTAATTTCTCTGGAGGCGAAACCGACCGTATCCAGGGCCCAGACTACCGTCTCGAAAGGCGTATCAATAAACTGTGTCTTCAGTGCCCGGGCCGTGTCTGTGGCGCTGAACTCGCCATAAAACAATCCGGCGATTTCCTCAAGTGTCACGCCGAAATCATTTTTTAGAACACCTGCGATATCTGCCGCATCATAGGCAGCGTCACGCAGGAGGGGAACACCGGCGCTCTTCAGCTCATCAATGCCATAGCGGATCGCATCAACCGTTTCAACCGCACTGTAGCCAGCGGTATGTAAGATACTGGCAACGCTTTGCAGTCCGAGTGTCGTGTACTGGTCAAAATAATCACCAACATCTTCCGGCAGAAAACCAGATGCCTTAAACAGCTTGGCAAAACTGACATCATCAAGGCTTTCATCCAGATCTCTTAAGGCAACGGCCAGATCCATCGCCAGGTAGCCTGCCGCGCTGGCCGCTACCAGTTTTGCCTTGAACTTCAGATTTTTGATATCCATCCCTATCATGATAACATCTTCGGCAGAATACTGGTTCGTATAAAGCAGTTTCATTAATTCTTCAGGATCCTGACTGGCAAAAGCCCAGGCCGCGTTTCCTACTTCGTGTGCGTCAAAACCAGCTCTTTTCAGAGTACCGATACTGACTGCCTCTGTGATAGCAAATGCATCCATCACCGCGCAGCCAGTCTGCAGTGAGTCGTAATCGGCATATCTTAAAGACCGCGCTGCCTCATTTTCATCCTGACCATAGCTGTCACGCATTGCGGCAGCGGTCTGCACGGCCGGCCAGTCTTCCTCATGCAGGATTTTGGCTGTATCTTCAGCAGGCAGGTGGTAGGCGAGCCTCAGACCATCAGAAATGCCCACAACCTCAAATCCTTCCTGCCCAAGCAGTCTGGCTGCTTCGCGGGCAGACAGATCAAATTCCTGCTCCAGCACCCGGGCAATATCTGGTGCGCTGTGCCCCAGAAGCTGCATCTGCCGGGTTCGCAATGCAGGATCAGGCGCGACCCAGAAACTGATCCGCAGTGATTGCCGCTGATTCACAACAAACGTTTCTGCCCGCCGGTTACCCACAGTAAAATCAAGTGATCCGAGCAGAATCGGCTCTTGTGATTCAGATCCCTGCATCGACACATTGATGCGGTACCGCTCGCCCGTTTCAACATCATTGACCTGCCAGACAGCCTGGTAACTTTGATTCTGGCTTCGAAGGCCCGCGTTCCTTTTGTCACTCTGGGAGGTGATCACATCCACCAGCCGATTGCTTTTGAGCTCATAAATCTCAATGCTCAGCTGATCCGCCAGGGAGGGATCCATGGTTTTCTGCCGGCTCTCAGGCCGGTAAACAGGCGCGAGAAAGGTAAAAGATGCTTCATCAAAACCTGCCGGCATTAAGGCAAAGACAGCAGTTACATCAATATTTTCACTGAGTGCCTTGAGCACCAGTTCACGGTCAGTCAGCGGCATGCCGTTTTCCATAACTGTCTCACCATTGACCTGCCACTCTTTTACATAGTAGTTCACTACCGGTCTGGCTTTGAAGACGACGTCTGTCTGCTCCAGTACAGTGTCGCCTGGCGAGAGCTCAGACCCCTCTGCGAACGCGCTCACATCTCCCCAGGTCTGCTGTTTTTCAAATGTAACGCCATATGTTTCTTTTTCTGTTATATGTGCCGTCACCGTAATATCTTCTTTGATATCAGGAATCGACAGCATCGGCTCGCGGAAAGCCTCACCTTTTTCTTTGACGGGTTCACCATTTACTGTCCACTCAACGATTTTATACCCGGGGTCCGGAAAGGCTTCAAAATCAATTGATTCTCCCTGGTCAAGCCAGTCGCCTGACTGAATGTAATCGAAGCGGTTTGAGGCGATGATCCGGCCTCCGACACCCTGAATACCAAAGTGCACCTTGTTGGCCGGCTCAAATGAAACTTGCACGTCTGTCAGGCCAGGCAGCTTTTGGATTATAAAAGAGGTTTCCCGTAC
>SLHU01000407.1 GCA_007135995.1 Clostridiales bacterium
AAACGTACAAAGTGTTGTATTGATTGACCGCGCAAGTGACTGGTTAATCGACAGATCCACCAGATCCTGAAGGGTCATCTTTCCTTTATATACCTGTCTGTTTTCACGAATGCGGTCGTAAATGACAATGGTGTCGTACACGGAATAACCAAGGATGGTCAGTACAACTGCAATCAAGGATTCATTAAAGGGCTGTCTTAGAATCACAAACATGAAAAAGACGATTGCCACATCGTGAAAGAGCGCGACCAGCGCCATCACACCGGCTGATGGACCTGACATGGACCTGAAACGGAACCAGACATACGTGACGATCAGGACCAGTGCGATCAGAACAGCCCATAGCGAATCAATCAGCATTTCACGGCCTATAAAAGGATCAACCAGGTTTGCTGACTGAAGCTGCAAGTTATTCTCAGGGAAAGCTTCATTCAAAGCCAGATCAATCGCTTCAAGATCTTCAGGTGACAAGGCGGTGTTGCCGGCGACACTGGCAACCAGATTCGTCGTTTCATCACCCAGCTGTCTTGTTTCCTGTCCTGTGACACTGATGCCGATTGTATTTGAAATAACTGACTCCGCCTCTGTCAGATCCAGCTCACCTTCAAAGGAATAGTTAACCAGGCTGCCGCCTCTGAACTGAATGTCGAGCTCGATGCCAAAGAAAACCGCGACAAGAATACCAATCACTATCAAGGCGATGGAAAAGCTAAAAAATATTTTTCGGTGCTGATAAAAACTAAACATTTTCCGCCACCTTCCTTTTTCCGTAGAGCCATGTTTTCTGCAAAGCTTTAAACTGGCTGAGCGAGCCGATCATCAGACGCGAAGCGATCACGCCGGTCAGACAATTCAGGAGGACGCCGACAAACAGCGAATATCCAAATGACAGCATCGTACCTGATCCAAAGACCATCAGAATCGTCGCGGCAATCGCAACCGTCACATTACCGTCAATAACAGCAGAAAAAGCGCGGTTAAAACCATTGCTCAACGATGTCTGCAATGTGTAGCCATTATTCAGTTCTTCCTTGATGCGTTCAGAAATAATGATATTCGCGTCAACACCCATGCCAATTGAAAGGATGATACCAGCGATACCCTGCAGCGTGAGTGTTTGCTGCGGAATAGCAATCGCCAGCAGAATACCAACAGCCTGACCGGTTATCGCGATGCTTGCAATCAGGCCTGGCAGACGGTATATCAAAATCATGAAAAGACAGATCAGCAGAAATGCAATTAAGCCTGCCAGCATCATGACATCCAGCGCGCCCTGACCCATAGTCGGGCTGATCGAGCTGCTGCTGATTGCCTGCAGCGCAAATGGCAGCGCACCAGCGTTTATTTTTTCAGCTAGATCAATGGCTTCTTCTGTTGAACCAATATTTTCGATACTCGCTGATCCGCCCGTAATTTGTGATCTGACAACTGGTGCTGAGATCATTGTGTCGTCCATCATGATGCTGATTGGCTGACCGATCAGCCGCCCTGTCGCTTCAGCAAACTTCACAGCGCCTTCACTGGTCAGGTTAAGTGACACAACAGGCTGATTCGTATTTGGATCAAATCCGGCACGGCTTTCTGCTACATCCTGGCCGTCCAGAACAACTTCTCCGTCCGGATCGCGGAACGTCAGTCTTGCCATCTCACCCAGCTCAATGAGTGCGGCCTCCGGGTTAAAATCTTCTTCATCGGACCGCCAGGGGAATCGTACAATAATGCGTCCGTTGCCCTTGTCAACCGTTATCTCACGGTCAAAAATCTGAAGGTTATCCATCCGCAGCTCTATCACGCTGCGTGCAGAATCCATATCGCTGCTGCTTGGTACACCTTCGTAATCACGAGGAGCAAAAACAGCCTCCACACCTCCACGAATATCAATCCCAAAGCGGATCTCACGGACACTATAGAGATTAACAGGATCCGACTGTCCCGGTAAGGGGACTGTCATGCCGAACAGGCTCAGCAGTATACCTGCGATAATAATGCCCACCACAATAAAGAAGGTTCTTGGCCTGGCCTTGATACCGGCTCTGGAAAAAGATCGTTTAGCCATACTTCTTGCGCACGTCCTTTCTAATCAATCACCCGTATCTGCAAACCTGATTCAATACGATCAGACGCCAGATACAGACAAATATACATTATATGCAAATCCTCTTATTTCCTCAAGAGGTCTTAGCAACTTTGTCATTTAAATTTCGCAATTGTTTGTTTTTCGTTTCAGGCAGACGCTGGTAAACCTGATTGATCATTGACAGCCAGTCTGTGTCCAGCTGCATCAGTGCGTCAGTGGTTACTCTGAATCGCCATTGTCCTGTTGCCAGACCCGGCCTGTTCATCCGCGTATCGCTGCCATAGCCCAGAAGATCCTGGAGCGGTACAATCACCAGCTGCGCCGAAGATGCCCACAGGCAGCGAATCAGATGCCTGATCGCCGGTGCAGAAGTGCCCCCTCTGCCCCAGTCAAAGCTGCTGTCATCAATACCGGCAAATCTTAAAGCCAGTTCCCGGTCACCGGCTGAACTCTCCCAGAGCCAGCCAAGTAATGTGTTATTGTCATGTGTGCCTGTATAAGCAACACAGTTAAGCGGATAATAGCAGGGCATATGGGTGTTGCCCACTACCTGATCAAATCCAAACTGCATGACGCGCATCCCGGGCAGTTGTGTTCTTGCTAAAAAATCCCGCACACGGTCATCTATTTCACCAAGATCCTCAGCGATAATCGCAGCATCAGGGAAAGCGCCGAACACAATGTCAAACAGTTTATCAGCAGGCCCTGCTTCCCATTTGCCTTCTTTTGCGCTTTTAGCCGATGCAGGCACTGCCCAGTAATCAACAAATCCCCTGAAATGGTCCAGGCGAACACTGTCATAATGGTGAAAAGCGTTATCCAGCCTGTTGAGCCACCAGTTAAACCCGGTGCGTTCATGTGCCGGCCAGTCATAAAGCGGATTACCCCACAGCTGGCCATCCTCAGAAAAATAATCAGGCGGCACGCCTGCGACAGCTTCAGGCATCAGTTTTTCATTTAACTGGAACAGATCATGATGAGCCCAGATATCGGCGCTGTCATGCGCAACGTAAATCGGCATATCACCGACGATCGATACCCCGGTCTGGTTGATTTCTTTTTTGACCCGCTGCCACTGACTGTCAAAGTAAAACTGTTCAAACAGATAAAAATCAACCTCATCCGGCCATTTTTGATAAAATTGCCCAATCGCAAGATGATCATGCTGTTTCATTTTATCATCTGGCCATTGCCACCAGGGAAGATTCTGAAAATGACGTCTGATCGCCATAAACAAAGCATAATCAGGAAGCCAGCAGGCTTGACTTTCTTCTTCTGCCCAGCTGAGCGTTTCTTCTTTCTGCTTTTTTGACAGGCGGCTGAAGGCTTTTCGCAGGAGCTGCTCGTTGATCTGACTGAAAGCAGCAAAATAGCTGGCATGCGGATCATTACGCAAGCTGATCATCTGCAGTTCATCTTGCGAAAGCAGATCAAGCGCAGCAAACTCACGCAGATCGATCAGATGAGGGTTGCCGGCAAAAGCCGAAAAACATTGATAGGGCGAGTCGCCTGCTGCAGGCGGGCCGAAAGGCAGCACCTGCCAGTATGAAAAACCACAGCGCTTTGCCTGACGGGCGAAGTCAACAGCTTCACTGCCAATTCGGCCGCAGCCCAGCGGACCCGGCAGCGATGTCAGGTGCAGCAGGACACCTGATGACCGTTTCATATTTTTCATATAGTCTCCCCCTCATGCATACATATCGTGTACCTTAAGGCATATATATCGTATGCCTTAAACGAGCATGTGCATCGGAACCATCTGACGTGTGCATGAAACCAGCTGATCATGCTTTCATAGTCCAGTCTTAACAGTCTTATAAGCCTTAACCGGGCCGGCTGAAACTGCACACACCCTGATCCATCATGGTCTCTTTACAAAATCAAAAACCGCTGCCAAATTGCCATTAAACAAATCGGCAGCAGTTTTTTCCATACTGTATGATTAAACATCACAGGTGCTGATCTTGTTGTTTTCGCTATTTAGATGCTTAATAACTTACCCTGAGATTCTCCTGACAGATATAAGTTTCGCACCCCAGCGAAGGATCGTGTTGACATCCTGTACAACTATTTGCCTTCTTGAGGTTGACGCATGGATCATTTTGCCGTTGCCAATATAAATGCCAACATGACTGATGACCGTCCTGCCGTCACTGCTTCTCCTTGCATCCATCGCAAGAATATCGCCCGGCTGGGCATTTGAATAGGACACCCCTACACCCACATTTCCGTATGCATAACTCGATCGCGGCAAGGTTATGCCCACCTGGCGGTATACCCAGCTGGTGAAGCCCGAACAATCCATGCCGCTCATGCTGGATCCGGCATATACATAGCGGACACCGAGCGCGCTGTAGGCATAGTCAACAACTTTGCTGCCCGAAGCATTTCGCGGGGCATTGGCAGTGGTCGTACTAGCACTGGCAGCGGTTGTACTGGCAGAAGGTGAACTCTGAACAACCACAGGTCCCTGCGATGTCAGATACTTTGTAGCAACGTAACCCGTCTTGCCGTCAGCTGTTTTAACTTTTGACCATTCATGGCCGATACCGGTACGGGTCAGCTTCTGCAGCTGATTAAGCTTAGTCACAACTTCACTGCTGGTGGATGGCTCTGCGCGCAGATTCAGCTGACTGGCGTCAACGTAGCGCGTTTCTTCCACAGGCCTGAAGACCATGCTCTTGCTCGTATAATCAGACGCGATGAATCCAATAAGATCCCCATGCTGAACACGAACCCAGCCTTTGCCAACGGCAAGGCATTTTACTTTCTCCGCCATTTGGATCTGCCCGAGCACCTCGGAGTCCGTGTGCGGCTGTGAACGCAGATTAAGCATACTGGCTGAAATATAAAGCGCGTAGTCCGCGTCTTCCCATTCATAGGGTTCGTCATTTACAGTTTCCAGGTCTTTCAGATTGACTTCATAACTGAATGCAGCTTCTGCCTCCAGTGCTATCAATGCAAGTGTCTCTTCGTCAAGCGGCTCTGGCGCTGCCTGTGGTTCTCTGTTGGCAGCAGCATCTTCTGTTTCCTGAGTTGTTGTTTCAGCTGATTCACCTCTCTGACGATGAATCAAATCAGACTCAATCATCATTCTTTCAGCTGGCTCCAGCAAGAAACTTGACTTGGAACGCTTAGCTGATTCAGTCTGTTTTATTTCATCCGTCCCGATTGGATCTGTTTGATCTGCCGTGGTCAATACCTGTCCCAGGCCAAGAGGCTGTGCAACCATTGGTATCGACAGTATAAACGACATCATTGTTATCATAACCAGATGACGCATCTGGCGGGGGTTCAAATTAAATTTCGGCCGCATGTTCCCTCCCTTTTTTCTGAGTGTCTGCCCAGAATAATCAGCTGGACTGTTGGTGAGTGACCACAATGGTCTAAAATTTTGAACCCAGCTCAAGAGCAATTATAGCGTCTCGCCTGCTGGACGTCAATTGACTGCACACGACCCTTCAGCAATTTGTGACAATGCCTAAATTATAAGCCTGTTTATATGTGAACCAGCTTTGAAGATATGTCCTGGCTGTAACCTGCCGGTTATTTTGCCAAATACTGACGATAAGCGCGGCAATACCTGGCACCCAGACGCATTGCTTCAATCATGCTGACAGGACTTGCGATGCCTTGTCCGGCAATATCAAGTGCGGTTCCATGATCAACACTACTTCTGAGGAACGGCAGTCCCAGCGTCAAGGCAATTGTCCGTTCGAAATCAAGGGTTTTTGTCGCAATATGCCCCTGATCATGATAAAGTGACAAAACGGCTGCATAGCGTCCTTGATGAGCCTGATGAAAAACTGAATCCGCGCTGACAGGACCCACAACAGATAAACCTTTGCTGCGGCAGCTTGCCACAGCAGGTACCACGGCTGTCATTTCCTCATCACCAAAAAGACCATGCTCCCCGCTGTGCGGGTTCAACCCGGCAACCGCGATTGTACCGCCTGATATACCAAGCTGTTTTAATGCGTCGTGACATTTCCCGATCATATGCT
>SLHU01000291.1 GCA_007135995.1 Clostridiales bacterium
ATAGCCAGAATCAGATGTGAACAAGCTATTTCAACTGGTTCATACCCGTCATCCAGATTTTTTCTGACCTGAATCGACGCAAGCTTTTGCTGATTGACTGAAAGACCGGTCAAACAGCTTCTGAACCAGACATCCCCGCCGAAGCTGATTATTTTATCACGGATCTGCAAAACAACCGATCTCAGACGGTCAGTCCCTATATGCGGCCTGGACCAGTAGAGAATATCTTCTGGTGCGCCTGCCAGTACGAGCTCTTCCAGCACACGCCGCGACAGCTCATTTTTCACATGGCTGGTCAGTTTGCCGTCAGAAAACGCACCGGCACCCCCTTCACCAAACTGTACATTTGACTCAGTGTCCAGCTGTCCTGACTGCCAGTAGCGCTCTGTTTTGCGGCTGCGGCTGACAACATCCTCGCCCCGTTCGATCAGCAGCGGGCGAAGACCTGCCATCGCCAGTGCCAGCGCGGCAAAAAGACCAGCCGGACCACTCCCTATTACAACAGGCCGTGACGGCTGGCTGACGCGCGTGCCCCTGCCTTTCGCAGACGGCAGCAGCTGACTGATCCCAGGCCTGTCTGCCGCATCAGACTCAAAGCTGATCAGGTACTCAAAGGCAAGTTTTGATTTTCTTCTGGCATCCAGTGATTTACGTACAATCCGGTAGGGACTGCGTCTAAGCTGATCGGATGAATAACCCGTTTTTTCCGCGACTGCCTGATCAAGATCAGCCTGCTGATGCCCGGGCGGCATACGTAGTCTGATCGTTCCTTTGTGGTTCATGGCTGTTGTCTCCCAGGCTGATGATCTGGTTTTTTATGATGCACTTTCCCGGCAGCTGACGGATGTTTTACTGAAGGCTTCCTGCCAGCCTTCCTGGTTTTTCTGGCGGGTTTTGATCGGTTCAGTTTTCCGCCCTTCGATTCCAGTGTCACTTTTGTCTTCTGTTCGGATCCGGCTTCCTGGCTAAGTACCGGAAAATCGACCCGGCCGGCATGTCCATCAGCCTGCATGGTTCTTTCAGCTGCCTTAACCCCTGCCAGATGACCTGACGACCAGGCCCACTGCAAATTAAACCCGCCGCAGTCACCATCGATATCAAATATCTCACCGGCAGCGAACAATCCGCTTTGCAGGGATGATTCAAGTGTAGCCGGGTTAAACTGATTCACATCCAGACCGCCTGCCGTCACTTGTGCCTGATCCCAGCCCAGTGTACCGCAGACCGGCAGTCTGGTATGCAAAAGCGAATGAACAATCGTGTCAATCTGTTTTTGATCTAGCAGCCCGCATGTCTGGCTCAGCGGCTGATGAAGTGACTGCTTCAGCAATGCCTGCCCGATTTTTTTCGGCAGCAGGCCTGTGAGATAGTCTGATAGGGGCAAGTCTGGTGAATGGTCAGCTCTGCGTTTGAGCCACAAGGACAGCTGATCATCATGCCATTGCGGTAAAAAATTCAGCTCAATCCAGGCATCACGCAGCTGATGATGCTCAGCGGCAGCCGCCAGCCGGGATAGCTGCAGAACAGGCGGTCCTGAAAGACCGTACCGGGTAAAGAGTATTTCACCTTGTTCCGAACGTCTGCGCTCTCCTCCCTGAAAAAAAGAAACCTCGCCCTCTACTTTACTTCCAGCCAGTCCGCCGCTCCAGCCTGTCCCGGTTTTAATCTGAACCAGAGCCGGGAAGACCGGTGTCATTGTGTGCCCCATCTGCTCCATTAAAGAATAGGCACTGCCATCACAGCCGAATGCCGGCCCCGCCATCCCGCCGCCAGTCACAATCACCAGCTCAGATTTCAGCATTCGCCCATCTTCAGCCAGAATATCAAATCCCGGGGATGCTTCCAGAGCCTGACTGCCGATGAAAAGCGGCTGGCCCGGGCTTATCTTGATCACATTAAACTGCGTTACAGTTTTTACTCGAAGCCGGTCCGCTTCAAAACGCAGATTATCCAGAACTGAAGCTGCCTGAAGGCTATTGGGGAAAATCCGCCCGTCAGATTCAGTTCTGACTGGAACCCCTATCTGGCTGAACCAGTCAATTGTCTTTGCTGTATCCATAAACTGCAGGGCATGTTTCGCAAATGCGGCATGATGTCCATGATATGACTTGAAGCTGATATCCTGGTGACTCAAATTACACCGGCCATTGCCGGTCGCCAGAAGCTTACGGCCAACACGATCATTTTTTTCGAGAATCGTAACAGGACAATCAAAATCAAAATGATAGCGTGAACGGATTTCATTCATCTCTGTTTTTGTATACCGTGATAACCTTTCAGCTGCCGCGATTGCTGCTGCCAGTCCGGCCGCTCCGCCGCCGACAATTGTGATCAGGCTGCGTCTGGGTTTTTCTTGATGATCAGACACTTCGTATCCTCCCGCTTATCTGCAAGACGTCTTTGTTTCATTTACTTGCCTGGCATGCATCGGCATGCATCGTCATACATCGGCAATCATCGATGTGCATCGTGTTCAACGGATCTGGCAAATGCCAGGCAGCGAGCCAGCTTGCTTTCTGTCTCCGGCAGCAAGCCGAAACGCTCCGTCAATATTTGCCGAAACTCATTTAAAAGAGCGCTCTCGCCGTCCAGCAGCTCTATTTCCAGCTCGCTGAATGCTTTTTTATGCTGGCCAAAAATAAAGTGGCCCCGGTCAAGTGCTGTTTCCAGCTGGGTGCCGTTGATTTCGATCCGGGCTGCGAGACGGCAAAAACGAATCTCCGCTGTGCAGGTCAGCACCTGGTCTTCGATGATATCCAAAAGCTCATGCAGTGCATCTGGCTGATTTTCACGTGCGTCAGCAAACCAGTGTTCGTTTTCGAACCAGCGGCGGATCATCTGGCCGTCCAGTTCTTTTATTGACTGAAACCCGGACAGGTGATCCCGCGGGATCCCGGCCGACCACTCCTGCCGACTGAAAACACCGCAGCAAGACAGATCACCCCTTTTCAGCGTCAGAACAGTCGCCTGGTTTTCAAGCCGCACCCGGGCCGTTGCCTTCAGTGATTCAAGTTCACGGCTCTGCGTATCGAAATACAGGCTGTGCATCATAATCTCACGTTTATCCCGGGTCGGCAGAATTTTTTCTGTCCATCGGTCGCTGATAAACGTTTCATAGCAAGTCCGATCCGGAAAAATCATTTTCAGCTCAATTTCCATTAAAATAAATCCTCCGGCAGCTTCCGGCTGAACCCTTTCAGCCAGCCTGTAAAACTAAAAGAGATCTTCCAGACGTTTCAGATAAGCATCAAATACTGCCATCGCATCTTTGACGGGTCCGGAACCAGAAAGATCAACACCGGTTTTAGCCAGTAAAATGAGCGGATAATCCGATCCGCCCGACCCAAGGAACTCAAGGTAACGCGCTATTGCGGCTGATCCGTCCTGCAGAATCTGCCGGCTGATCGCGACAGCGGCAGAAAACCCGGTTGCGTACTGGTAAACATAATAGGATGAATAAAAATGAGGGATTCTGGCCCACTCCCAATGCATGAAATCGTCAACTTCAACCGCAGGTTCAAAATATGACTTGAGCAGATCCGCGTACATCAGGCATAGTGCCTGAGCGGTCAGCGCCTGCCCCTTCTCGGCTGCCTGCTGCGCCTGCCACTCAAACTCAGCGAACATCGTCTGCCTGAACACCGTCAGACGCATCGACTCCAGGAAGTGGTTCAGCAGGTATTTTTCTTCATGCCTGCCGGCTTCTGTCTGTGTGTCACAATCATCAAGCATCGCCTGCAGCAGCAGGTTCTCATTAACAGTAGAGGCGATTTCAGCCAGGAAGATAGGATACTGTGATACAGCGAAAGGCCGCTGGCTGGAATACCATGTATGCAGGCTATGTCCCACTTCATGAGCCAGTGTAAAGACATCTGACAAGGTTCCGCTGAAATTCATCAGCACATAGGGATGACTGCGATAGGTTCCCCATGAATAAGCACCGCTGGTTTTCCCGGGTGTCTCGTATACATCAATCCATCGCTGAGTCAGATGACGCTCAAGCAAAGCAAGATAGCCTTCTCCCAGCGGTGCCA
The DNA here is from genome assembly GCA_007135995.1 of Clostridiales bacterium. Lineage (GTDB taxonomy): Bacteria > Bacillota > Clostridia > Saccharofermentanales > UBA5734 > SLHU01. The sequence goes on from SLHU01000291.1 coordinate 4,035, forward strand.
GCCCGCGCCGGAGCAGATCGCAGGCCTGCTGCCAGGTATAGCGCCGCTGAGGCATGTCAACAATCGGAATATACGTGTCGTATATATGAAGCGCATCCAGAGAAAGCTGCTTTTTTCTTAAGTCAAAGTATCGCTTCATAATCGGCTGGGAGTCATGGACAGCATCGATCAGACCCTGATACAGGCTGACCGGCAGATTATTCTCGAATAAGGCAGCAGACAGTGTGTCCTGATAACCGCGGCTTTCGGACTGCAGCAAGTCTGCTTTTACCCTTGTGCTGTAAAGTGTTGCCAGGGTGTTGCCCATTTCCGCATACGCTTCATGCATCCGGCGAAAAGCTTCTGCCCTTACCTGTCGGTCAGGATGGTCGCGCAGCTGCGCGAATCGTCCGGGTGTCAGCTTGATGGTGCTGCCATTTTCATCTTTAATGACACCAAGCTTGATATCCACATTGTCGAGCATGGTGTAGGTGTCATGAATCCCCTGATCAACTGATCCGAACCGGGAAAGAATTTTTTCTTCTGCTTCGCTGAGGATGTGAGGCTTTCTGCGGATAATATCGTCCAGCAGGTGCGTGTAAACGTCCAGCTTCGGCTGTTCTTCCAGCCATTTTTCAACCTGGGACGAATCGATCGCGGCCAGCGCAGTCATCAAAGACGCCTGTTCTTCCTGTGCTTTGAAGTAAAGGTCCATCACACGACCGGTCATTTCCTGATACTTCGATTCAGCATTGTTTTCATCTCGCCTCATTCTGGCATACGAATAAAGCTCAGACAATTCAAGCTCCATCATGAATGATGTATCGAGTGCGGCCAGCAGGCTGTCGCTGCTGTCTATGCACTTTCTGCTTGTCCTGACTTTTTCTATCAGAGCGGGCACGCCTCTGCAGGCTGATTCCCATTCCGCGTCTGTGCTGAAAATATCTTCCAGTTTCCAGCGCATATTTTCCGGTATCTGGTCTCTGCATTCATAAGTTGTTTCACTCATTGTGTTTCTCCTTGGCCTGATGATGATACACTATCCGTTATTGTGTTTTTCTGTTTGTCGGATGACAACAGACTTGTTTTTCAGGATGCGCCTGTTTCCAGACGCCTGACGCCTGTGCGGAAAACCGCCAGCAAGGATAAATCGTCTGTAAAGCGAAGTCTGATGATCTCTGCCGGCAGCTGCTTTTCGAAAAGAAGCGCTCCGGATGCCAGGTCAAACACTCTCACGCGAGTACCGCTGGCGATCGCTGCCAGATTCGATTGATAATCAACAGCAACAGGCGCTTCGCCTAAATGACTCAGCTCATTGAGTTCACCGCTGCCGCTGATCTGGAACAGGCTGTACGGACCGTCAAGTTCAGCAGCTGCAATTACATAAAGGTCAGATTCGATATTAACCACTGACTGGATCTGGTAGAAATGCTGCTGCCAGAGCAGGTCAGAATGATCATATGAAACAGCCGCCAGGTTATTGGCACTGCTCAAAACAATCTGTTCATCAGAACTGTGGTAAATCAGCGGGTACAGACCTGTCAGTTCAGGCATCCGCTGTCCAAGTGCCTGCCCTTCAAGGCTGTAGCGCCTGATAATCGGAACAGCTGCAGCAGAAGCTGTATTGAGAATAGAAATATCAATGAAATCACCCGATGGTGAGAATGAAGCAGAAAGCACATAACCTGATTCCGGGAAATGGATATCAAACAGGTGCCGGCCTGTATCCGGTTCAAACAAGCTGACCACACCTGTGGTGTTCGCTTTGTCCTGAACCACCACCACATAGCCGCGGCTGCTGATATCGGCGCTGCTGATCCTGCCCTCGACGCTTGCTTTATATATCACACCTTGTTCGCTCAGCATCAGCATCTGGTGTCCTTCTCTGTCTGCGACTAGAAAGAACCCTTGATCCGATACAACAAAAGGGGCTGTAAAATCGATATCAGCCGCAAATCGCTCATGCCCATGATTATCCAGACGAGCTATCCGGCTGGCACTGACTTTGTAAAGACCTTCACCAAACGGAAAAAGCCGCTGCGCTTCAACCGGTTCACAGTCAAA
>SLHU01000339.1 GCA_007135995.1 Clostridiales bacterium
CAAGTAACCGATTTTCTTGTCAAGCGCAAGGGTCTGCTTGACGGTGTGGTCATAACGGGTGGTGAGCCCTCCGTTCAACCTGATCTGGCCGGCTTTCTTTTGAAACTGAAACAGTTGGGCTATCGGGTTAAACTGGATACGAATGGTCAGCATCCGGATGTGATGCAGCAGCTGGCAGACCGACAGCTGGTTGATTATGCAGCCGTTGACTATAAAGCGCCTGCCGTCAGATATAAGGAAATATGCGGCGAAAGCGCAGACGCTCAGAAAGTGATCCAGACAATCAGGATACTGGCAGCAGAAAAGATAGATTACCAGGTCAGGACGACGCTTGTTCCTCAGCTGAAAAAGGAAGACCTGCTGATCATGGCACAAGAGCTTCCTGAACTGCCGCTTTGGGTTCTGAACGCATACAGGATTCCGGAAATCTTCAGACAAAGAGATGCGCAGAAAGTCTACGAAGACCGGCAATCACCCGGATTAGTTCAGACAATCGCACATGAACTGACTTTGTATCAGAATAACGTTACTTTGACAGATGCTTAGCCAGCCGCCTCTGTAATGATGTTTTGCCAGCCGCCTCTCCAGCATCAGTCTATTTCTGATGCTGGATATCACAATGCACAAAAATAAAGTAAATATATGGCAATATGCACAAATCGTTCGCTGGATGATGCAATTATTTGGCTGATTTTTTAAAGTAGTGTACAATCTTATGTGCTGGCTTTATTATCTATTATTGAAGCTTTGACAATCCATTGAACCGAGGAGGCTGTACACATGAAATTTATGCGGCATCTACGTGTAAAACGATTTACTTTGGCTGCAGTGCTTATAGCGGCGCTTTCTGCCGGACTTATGAGTGGCTGTACGCTGCTGCCACAAGAGGAAGAAGAGCTCGCACCCCCTCTGATGCAGCCTGCGACGATTGAGTATAGGACCAGCCCTGTTGAGCGGGGCACCCTTATCCAGCAGTCCCGAATGACGGGCACATTTGCGCCTGAAGTGCAGGAAGCACTTTCTTTTGAGAGGCAAGGCGGCCGGCTCAAAGAGGTTCATGTTCGCATGGGGGCGTTTGTTGAAGAAGGACAGCTTATCATGGAGCTTGATTCAGGCCCGCTGGAGACCCAGATAAGACTGCAGGAAATTGAACTGGAAAAAGTTGAGCTCAATCTGGAACAGCTTAAAGAGAACCGGGCAGACCGCTACAGCATTCGCAGAGCGGAACTTGACCTTGAACAGCAGGAGATCCGGCTGGCCAGTATGAATGAGGAACTTGAAGCAACCCGGATTACCGCGCCGTTCGATGGTGAAGTGACCTATCTGCCAAGTATCTCAATCGGTGATTATATCAATGCTCACCAGATTGTCGCGCGCGTCGCGGATCTTAGCAAACTGATTCTGGTTACCACATCCGATCAGGCAGGCGATTTGCCGATTGGTGCTGATGTGATGGTTGAGATCAGTAATGAGGAGTATACAGGCGAGGTTGTCGCTAACCCCTCCACATTGTTTAACGACCCGGACGAGCGTCTGCAGCGTGCTGCGATTATTCGCGTTCCTGATGAACTGATGCCCGATGATATTGGCCTGGGGACGAGTGCCCGGATTACTTATATCAGCGAAATGCGTGAGGATGTACTGGTTCTGCCAAGAAACCGGTTAAATCTGATGAGCGGAAGACGATATGTCAATGTGCTGGAAGACGGCATTCGTGTTGAAAAAGACGTAGAGGTTGGCCTTATGACAGATACTGAGGCTGAAATAGTAACTGGCCTTGAAGAAGGCGATCTTATCATAACAAATTAGGAGGCACGCCGTGTTTCGACTGGTATTGCAGAAAATATTCAGCAATTCCTGGAAAGTCCTTAGCCTGCTGCTTGGTTCAATACTCGTTGTAGGCATGATCTGCAGTGTCCCTATCTATTCTAATGCAATTCTGCAAAGACTGCTGACGAAGGATCTGGAACAGGCACAGATGGAATCAGGACGTTTTCCAGGCTACATTGCCCTGACAAGCAACTATAATTATGTGTCGCCAGAGCAGGCAGACCAGCTGATTGTGTATCTTCAGCAGCAAAGCGAAGCGATCGTCAATAATATGCCCGTTGATCCTCTGGTTAAGAGCCAGTATCTTCAGGCTGGCAATCTATACCATGTAATAGAAGAGAACGAAGATACAAGGCGAAGAGGTACATCTTTCGGCACCCTGTCGAATCTGGAAAATCACGTTAACATCACAAGAGGCCGCATGTTTGAACCCGGTATTCAGAATGGCGTGATGGAAGTGATTGTTTCAGATGCGGCGCTGGAAAATACTGAGATGTTTCTAGATCGCGAATATGATATCTTCAGCTATCGCCAGAGTGTTGATGATGCTGAAGTGCTGTTTACCGCCCGCGTTGTAGGCGTATATGAAGCCGCAGATCTGCAGGATGTCTACTGGTATCAAAGCATTAACGCTTTTCGCCAGGTCCTGATGGCCGATGAGGCAGCGCTGAAATCAGTCGTTGAAGAGCATGACGCCATACTCTGGTCAGATCATCAGATTTACGCCGCTTTTGACTATTACCAGTTTCGAATACAGGATGTCAGCCAGCTGGTCTCGGTTAATCAGTCGGGCAGCCGTCTGGCAGATTCACATTCAAGAACAACGAGATTCAACACCACTTTTTACTCTGTTGTTGAGAGTTATATTCAGCGCGAGGCAGAACTCAAGCTGACCTTGCAGATTCTGATTGTACCCATTTTGCTCATGCTGGTCTTTTATATTTTTATGGTTTCCCAGCTGATGGTTCGAAGCGAGACCCATGTCATCTCAGTGCTGGAAAGCAGAGGTGCCGGGCGAGGTCAGACGCTGTCAATCTACGCCATCGAAAGTCTCATCCTTGGTGGTGTGACCTTGCTGATAGGTCCGTTTCTCGGGCTCTGGATGGTCCGGATTATTGGCGCGGCGGACGGGTTTCTTGAGTTCGTCAATCGTTCTGCCCTCAAGGCAGCAATTGACAGGCAGGCCATTATATATGGTGTTGTCGCGGTACTGCTCTTTATGATCACGACGCAGCTGCCGGTCTTTATACAAGCCCGCACATCCATTGTTGAACAGAAACGCAAGAAAACAAGAGTCAATAAAGCGCCGGTGTGGCAGCGGATATTTTTAGATGTAATCCTCGCGGCGATCAGTATCTATGCATTAACACAGCTGCGAAATCAGCTTGAGATTCAAAGGCGGACAGGTGCAACCGGCACAGATTTCAATTTGGATTTTCTGCTGTTCCTTGCATCAACATTTTTTATTCTGGGCTTTGGACTGCTCTTTTTGCGGTTATATCCTTATCTATTGAAATTTGTGTACTGGCTTGGCCGCCGTTTCTGGAACCCGGTGCTTTATGCCTCTTTTCATCAGATCGGACGCTCAAGCGGTCAGGAGCAGTTTCTGATGATCTTCCTGATACTGGCCTTGTCGATTGGTCTGTTTAATGCGAACGCTGCCCGCACCATCAATTCAAATACAGAAGATACGATCCGTACTGAAGTGGGTTCAGACATTCGCCTTCAGGAGTACTGGCAGCCTTTTAATATTGACGGCACACCCCTTGTTCAGGATGGTACGCCCGGTATGCCGGCACAGTCGTCTTCAGATGCAGTGGTCCGGTTTAATGAACCGAATTTCTCAAAATATGCTGATCTTGACGGGATAGAGCATGCAGCGCGCGTGTATCGCTCCGACGGCACACGAATCAGCATTGGCGGCACACGCAGTGACCCGATCGAACTGATGGCGATAGATCCGTATGACTTCGCGCAGACGGCCTGGTCACGCAGCGATATGCTGAGACATCACATGAATGATTATATGAACGTCATGATGAGTATGCCCAGTGGTGTCATTCTTTCATCTAATCTAAGAGATAGTCTCGACTTGAGTGTCGGTGACAGCATTATATATACCGTTAACAATCGTGATAACTCAGATGGCATCATTATTGGATTTGTTGATTACTGGCCGGGCTACCAGCCCCAGGTCATTGACCGGAGCGGCAATCTAGTGCAAAAGAGCCTGCTGGTGGCAAGCCTTGACTTTGTACTGACGAATACAGCCATGCAGCCCTACCAGGTCTGGCTAAAGCGCGGGGACGGTGCGACGGATGCTCAGATTTATGAGTCAATTGAAGAAAGCAGAATCAGCGTTGTTAACATCAACTCATCCAATCAGCAAATTATAGCCGCCAAAAATGATCCGCAGCTGCAGGGAACAAACGGCGCCCTGACACTGGGCTTTATTGTCTCGATGCTTGTCTGTGCCATTGGCTTCCTGATCTACTGGATTATGTCGGTCCAGAGCCGTGTGCTGCAGTTTGGCATTTTCAGAGCGATGGGCATGAGTAAAACATCTGTGATCGGGATGCTGGTCGCTGAGCAAGGTCTGGTCTCAGGCGTGGCAATTTTGTTTGGTGTACTGCTTGGCAATCTGGCCAGCTATCTTTATGTCCCCTTGTTCCAGCTTGTATACAGCTCTGTTGACCAGCCGATTCCTTTCCGGATCATCTCCGATGCCTCGGACGCACAAAAAATATACGTTGTCCTGGGTGTCTTGCTGCTTATCTGCATCTCAATACTGGTCAGGTTGATATTGAACATCAAAATTGATCAGGCTGTTAAACTCGGTGAAGATTGATGACAAACGGTTCAAATGCCGCTTCAATATGGAAGGCGTGACTGATGATCATCACTACAGGAGGAAAGCACCATGCTTGAAACCCCTCATATTCTCAGAACGGAACATCTTGACAGGCAATTTAAGTCAGGACATGAAGTCATAAAGGTTCTGAATGATATTAATATTGTTATACCAAAAGGGAAGCTGACGATGCTGAAAGGCCGATCGGGATCGGGAAAGACAACCCTGATGAATCTGCTGGGTGCGCTTGATCGTCCAACTGGCGGCCATGTATATTTTGATGGCCAGGACATTACCCGCATCAGCGATCATAAGCGCGATGAAATCAGACGGCTGAGAATGGGTTTTGTTTTTCAGTCCGTGGCTTTGATTGCGACAATGAATGCTTTTGAAAATGTTGAATTTGCGCTTCGTGTCGCTGGTTTTGAGTCGAAAAAGAGAAGAGAGAGATCTGAAGAAGTTCTGGAACTGGTAGGCCTGGAAAAAAGAATGAAGCACCGGACCCAGGAGCTTTCAGGAGGTGAACAGCAGCGCGTCGCGATTGCCAGAGCGATTGCTCATCACCCGACTGTCGTATTTGCTGATGAGCCTACTGCTGAGCTTGATACCAGCATGGGCCTGCAAGTGGTCAGCCTGTTTCAGTCGCTGGCTGAAAATCATGGCCAGACCGTTGTGATGACAACACACGATCCTAACATGATGGAAGTAGCCGATCTGGTTTATTCACTTGATAATGGAGATGAGAATCATGATTGATTGCGAAAATCTGGTTAAAATTTATAAAACACGCGATTTTGAGGTGCTGGCACTTCAAGGCCTTGACCTTAGTGTTGAACGGGGAGAGCTGATGGCAATCATTGGCAACAGCGGCTCTGGTAAATCAACGCTGCTGAATATGCTGGGCGGCCTTGACCGGCCTTCCGCCGGCCGGCTCATCGTTGATGGGCATGATCTTCTCAAGCTCAATGAACGACAGCTGATGGACTATAAAAGAAGAACCGTTGGATTTGTCTGGCAAAATAACGCCAGAAACCTTATTCCCTATTTGACTGCCCTGCAGAATGTGGAAGTGCCCCTGGTCATTAATTCTGCAAAGAAGCGTCGCGAGCGGGCGACTGAATTGCTTGAGACTGTAGGCCTTGGCAATAGAAAACACAACAAACTGCATCAGTTGTCGGGAGGCGAGCAGCAGCGTGTTGCGATTGCGATTTCACTGGCAAATAACCCGAGTCTGCTGCTGGCTGATGAGCCCACCGGTTCGGTTGATCAGGCGACCACCCGAATGATATTTGATCTTTTTCGCAGACTCAACAGAGAAATGAATCTGACCATTATCATTGTCACACATGACAGGCAGCTTTCCAGACAGGTCAGCCGTGTTGTCGCCATTCG
>SLHU01000044.1 GCA_007135995.1 Clostridiales bacterium
AATGGGGTCAGACTCATGTGCTTGGTTGGCTCCCTTCTCTCTAATATGCTTATTCGGCTCAGTTCGATTCAGCGCAAACCATTATTCCAGATTCTGCACCTGTTCCCTGATTTTTTCAAGTTCACTTTTCGTTTCCACTACACACTGCGTCAACGCCAGATCATTCGCCTTAGAACCAATTGTATTGATCTCACGGTTAATCTCCTGAACCAGAAAATCAAGCTTTTTCCCGATCGGCTCAGTTTGCTCCAGAATCGTATGCATTTGCTGTATATGGCTTTGAAGCCGAACCAGTTCCTCATCAATCGCGCATTTATCAGCATATATTGCCACTTCAGCCGCCAGTCTTTGTTCATCAAAAAGGTCTTCTGCCTGATCACCAAGCAGCGTATTCAATCTGGCTGCTAAACGCTCACGGTAAAGTTTTGGTATCGCGGGTGCTCTTGCTTCAATCTTCTGATGGTATTGCTTCAGCAGATCGAGCCGCATGGTAATATCATCCTTCATTTTTCTGCCTTCAGTTTCCCGCATGGAAAGCAGCTGATGGACGGCAATTTTCAAAGCGGGAAGAATTAAATGAACCCAGATATCATCAGGATCTATCTGAACAGTTTCCACATTCAGCACTTCCGGAAAACGGCCGATGGCAGCAGCGGTGATTGCATCCGGAACAGACGCTGTTTCAGAAATTGCACGCAGCGCCTTGACATATTCAGCCGCCAGTCCTGTATCACAGATAACCTGACTGGCACTTGGCGTCAAGTCAGTAAAATTGATGAACACATCAAATTTACCTCGTTTAAAAGAATCTGACAGTGTCTGTCTGATTCTAGGCTCAAGCACCGCGATTACCCTTGGCAGGCGTATCTGAAAGTCTCCATATTTATTATTTACAGATTTCATTTCGATAATTATACGTCTGTCCTGGCGTATGATTTCACCACGCCCATATCCCGTCATGCTATAAGCCATAAAGCAACCTCTCATTTTTTTGACAACAGTTTATTAATTATATATCATCATCACGTCAAGTGCAACCATCAGGCATCTAAAACCCTACAGCCGCAACGGTTTAAAGCCTAATGCATCTGCAGCCACCAACTGATATTCCACCGTTCCAAGACGAAACCTGTTTTTTTCAGCGCCCTGTTCACCGTGAATGTGCCCGTAAACACACAAATCAGCACCAAACTTTTCAAGCATCGCTGTCATATCACCCAAACGTCTGTCACGAGGAAAAGGCGGATAGTGCAAACAGACAATCATTCGCTGATTTTGCTTTCTTATTCTGTCAGCAGCCTGCAAGGAAAGTTCTAGTCGTCCAAGCTCACGTAAATAGATTTTCTGATCATCGTCTTTAAACTCAGAATCACCTGGCAGAATCCATCCTCTAGTTCCGCAGACAATATAGTCAGGCGGAACTTCCAACCCGTTGTTTTTCAAAAACCGCAGGCTGAAGAACTTGTTCTCATCACACAAAATCTGAAATTTGCTTAATGAAGGCCACCAGTAGTCATGATTGCCGCGAAGAAGAATTTTCTGACCTGGCAGATTTTCAATAAACTGCAAATCCGCAATGGCCTCCTTCAAACGCATCGCCCAGGAGATATCTCCGGGGATCAGCACTGTGTCATGATCACAGACAGTTGCGCGCCAATGCGCTTCCAGCAGTTTTTCGTGATGAAGCCAGTGCTGACCAAACACATGCATTGGCTTATCAACAGTAAAGCCAAGATGCAAATCAGCTATTGCGAACAGAGCCATGATTACCCTCCTGCTGACGGAAATGCCTGTATATAGCTTCAGCTGTCTCCTGACTAATGCCAGGAACAGATTGAAGGTCGGCTAAACTAGCTTCTGTTACACCTTTAATTGTAAGGAACTTTTTCAGCAAAGCTTTGCGGCGTGCCGGTCCCACTCCGGGTATTGACTCAAGACTGAACCGTGTTGTCCGTTTATGCTGCAGCTTTTTTCGATATGATCCGGCAAACCGGTGTGCCTCATCCTGGACAGCGGTCAGGAAACGGAGCAAAGACAGATTTTCAGGACTTCTCACATCATCCAATCTTCTGTTCGTCGTATCAGAAGATTCTGGATCGCTGTCTGACACAATCCAGCTTGATTGTGTCTCTTTTCCCGCAAGGTTGGCTTTCGCTGTCTGCCTCAGCTCAATCAGTTGTCCATTTTCGAGGGCAATGCCCCGTGTTCTATGCCGCTGATCTTTCACCATACCTGCCAGCGGGATCTTCAGTCCCGATTCTTCTAATACCTTTCGACACGCAGAGACATGCCCTTTGCCGCCATCAAGTAAAATCAAGTCAGGGACAGAGCCAAATGCGGCTTCATCAAGATGCGACAGACGCCTTCGCAGAACACTTTGCATAGCAGCATAATCGTCAATACCATGAGCTGGTTCAATCTTGAATCGTCTATACTGCTGGCGTGCAGGCCGGCCGTCTTGAAATACAACCAGACTTGCCGCATAATCCTGCTCCCCTGTATTTGAGATGTCGATTGCCTCGATGCGATGCAGCGGTTTGTTGTCGGCTGCTAATGCTGACAACAAACGCAGCACCTCCTGTATAGCGGTCTGACCAGATCCACCCAGCAGTGTATGCCTGTAAAGTGATTCCCGGGCGTTCATATTCGCCATGTCAATCCATTCTTTTTTTGTTCCTTTTTGTGGCACCTTCAGTTCACACCGTCCGCCGCGAAGTGCTTTCATCCAGGCATTGACCGCTCCACAATCGTCCGGAGCGGCAGGCAGAAGGATTTCAGGCGGAATGTACTGCTGATCCGGATAATGCTGAAGCAAAAAAGCATGAAGCAAATCTGCGAGCCCTTGTGCTTCATCCGAAAAAAAGAACGCTGCTGACGAAACAAGCCTGCCATCTCTGACTTCCAGTTTCTGCAGACAGACCTCGCTGTTGTTTTGTGAATGACCGATGATATCAGCCTGCTCATTTTTTCTGCTGACGACTTTCTGGCGATTGATCAGTCTTTCCAGAGTTTGCAGCCGGTCTCTGTAAAGAACCGCGCTCTCAAACTGCATCTCAGCTGACGCGGTTTCCATCTGAGATCTGAGATTTTCCAGAAGCCTGCCATATTTGCCTTCGAAAAACCGGCAGATATCTTCCATGACCGCCCGATATGATTCAGCTGACACATCACCTTTACATGGACCTATACAACGTCCGATGTAATAGTTAAGACAAGGCCGTTCTTTACCGATATCGCGCGGCAGCACCCTGCGGCATGTTTTGATTGGAAATAAACTGCGCAAAACGGCCAGTGCTTCTTTGAGATGACCTGAAAGGTACGGCCCATAATAACGGGCGCCCTTTTTTTTGTCATCACCAATCCGGTATGCCTTCATCACTCTGGGATACTGTTCCTGCATCGTCACCTTGACATACGGATAATCACGATCGTCACGCAGCAGAATGTTATATAAAGGCTGATGCTTCTTAATAAGCGTCGACTCCAGCATCAGCGCTTCTGTTTCAGTGTGGCAGATAATCGTTTCAAAATCAGCGATATGGCTGATCATGGCCATCACTTTCGCTGTTCCCTGAGGTTTGTCTGTGAAATAGCTGCGAAGACGATTGCGTAAATTGACAGCTTTTCCGACATAAATAACAAAACCCGACGTATCCTTCATCAAGTATACACCCGGGTCCTGCGGTACAATCTCCAGTTTAGCAATCATTGGAAGTCCGGTTTCTTTCATGAATCACCTTAGAGTCATCAGAAATCCGGGTTGGTCAAATAAGCAGTGATTACTTTTAATGCTTCCTCTTCATCGCTGCCTTCTGCTGTCACTTTTAAATCAGATGCATTCTCAATGCCCAATGACATGACACCCAGCAGACTTTTCGCATTTGCACGACGTTCGCCGCTGCTCAACCATATATTAGATCGAAAAGTCGAAGCTTTTTGAATAAGAACGGCTACTGCTTTCATTTGTAAAGTCTCATCACAATTGAACTGAACAGTTTTTGTAACCATTGTTCATCCTCCCCCAAGTGAATGTAGGTGCTCATGGGTTTGTGTATTCGTTTCATATATGATCAGTATATGATTGATTGGAATGCTTTGTCAATATGTCATAATTTTAATGACTTCTATTGTATATTACGAACATATCAATCGTATGTTTCACTAATTTTTTTTGACATTATGATAGCATTCTCACGATTATCTGGATAATAATGATGTCTGCAGGCGATTTCCGAAAATCCATTCCTGCGATATAGCTGACGCGCCGGTTCATTACGCTCCCGGACTTCAAGAATAAGACTCTGAAGACCATTTTGATGCGCATGTCGTTCCATGGCATGCAGGATTTGTCCGGCAATGCCTTTACGCCGCCATTCAGGCAGAACTGCCACGTTCATGATCTCCGCCTGATCAACCATATGCCAGCAGGCACCGTAAGCTGCAATCCCTGAAGATGCCTCCAGCGCCGCTACCCAGTAAAACGCATTGTTATCTCCGGACAGATCTTGACGCAGTGATTCAATCTGCCAGGGTGTACCAGAACAAGTCTGTTCAATTTCAAAGATCGCGTCAAGATCGGAAAGCGAAGCTCTCCGGATATGATAATCACCATATCGAATACTTTTGCTGATGTTGCTTTTACTGCTCATGATCACCCGTGACAGAAAAACGGCTTTCGCCAGCCAGTCGGATTGAATTTACCGTTCATCTGCCTTTTTGCCTACGTTTTTTCCGGCTGTTTCAGACGGTTTCTTTCTGCTTGTGTCAAACTGATATAGTAAGGTTTAAGTTCCTGCCACGATTCAGCCGGACTCATATCAGCGCGTTTCAGATAAGCTTGTTCAGTCATCGATGCAATCACTGACCCTCTCGGCACAGCATCATAATCTGGCAAAACCATGATCCTGCATCCGTCTGCCAGGCCCTCATGAAAAAAGCCCAGACGTCCAGAACCCAATATGAGTGCCTGGCTTATATGATAGGCCTGCGCAGCTTGATCTATCAGCAACCTGAAATCTGATATCAGGTAATTATCGGGTGAGATGACTTGTTTGCCAAGGTAGTACGCACTTGCGAAGACACGATTATTTCTGGCATCGATTACAGGGCAGATCAGATTTGAACTGTCATGCTGATGTGGTATGGCCATGACTTCCAGAGTTGAAAAGCCAAAGGCGGGGATCTGGCTCGCGTAAGCGATCCCCAGACTCGTGCTGACACCAATTCGAATACCGGTATAAGAACCGGGACCAGACGCACAGCCAATAGCCTTCAGCTGTGTTTTTCGGCGGCTGCACTGTCTGAACAGCGAATCAATTGAAGGCATCAGTGTTTCTGAGTGCGTCAGGCCCGCCTGAAGGGTTATCTCACCCAGCAGCGAACCCTGGTCACGCAGTGCAACACTCATACTCGCAGTCGCAGTGTCTACGGCCAGAATCATCATACAACGTCCTCCAGCAATGATTTTTTCAGCAGTCCGAACCGATGATCATCCTCTTTCGGCCAGCTGATATGGATAAAGCGTTCACACTCATTGTCCGGGCGGCTTCTTAATATATGAATGATAATCGTTCGATCCGGCAAGATATCTTCAATCAGATTCCCCCATTCAATAACACATATATCGTCACGATCAAAAAACTCATCAAGGCCGGCGTCTGCAAACGATACACTGTCCTCTAATCGATAGGCATCAAAATGATACAGTTTCATTTTACCTCGTTTTGTCTCGTGTTCAATCATCAGTGTAAAAGTCGGACTTGTTATACTGCTTTCACAGCCTAACGCGATGGCAAGCCCCCTGGTAAAACTTGTTTTCCCGGCACCCAGATCACCGTCAAGGCTAATCACATCTCCAGGGATCAAAAACCCAGCTGCTTTTTCAGCGATTAAATGTGTACCCGATTCAGACAGGCTTTTCAGGATAATGCTCGCAGCATCACTGCTCACAACTTGAACGATGTTCTGATTGTTCATGATTGATCTGCCTGATATACAATCTGGCCGTCGATGATAACAGTTTCTGGCCGACTCATGAAGTTA
>SLHU01000326.1 GCA_007135995.1 Clostridiales bacterium
CATCAGTTCCGGTTTATCCGTATCAGACCTTGTCTCAACCGCCTGGGCATCAGCTTCTACGTTCCGCGGTTCTGATAAACGGGGCGGAGCAAATGGCGCCCGCATTCGGCTGGCGCCGCAAAAAGACTGGCAGGTGAATCAGCCGGAAAAACTGCAGTCAATCCTGACTGCTTTAGAAAAACTGCAAGCTGAATTCAACAGCGCGCAGGATGGCGGGAAGAAAGTCTCTCTGGCTGATCTCATTGTCCTGGCCGGCTGTGCAGGTGTTGAACAGGCCGCTAAAAATGCCGGTCTTGATCTCGTGGTGCCTTTTGCGCCAGGCCGTACAGACGCAGATCAGGTGCAGACCGATACAGATGCTTTCTCTGTACTTGAACCGAAAGCGGATGGATTCAGAAATTTCACCAAAGCTAAGTATTCCGTTTCTGCTGAAGCACTCCTCGTTGACAGGGCTCAGCTGCTTGGGCTGACAGCACCTGAAATGACAGTTCTGATTGGCGGCATGCGCGTACTGAACGCTAATTATGAGAAATCACAGCTGGGTGTCTTGACTGACAACCCTGAAAGTCTGACGAATGACTTTTTTGTTAATTTGCTTGATATGGGTACGAAGTGGAAGCCTGTTAGTGAAGATTGTGATGTGTTCGAAGGCCGAGACCGTCAGTCAGATGCGTTAAAATGGACAGGGACTCGGGTTGATCTGATTTTCGGTTCAAACTCTGAACTGAGAGCCATTGCGGAAGTATATGCCAGCGAAGACGCGAAGCAGGCATTTGCCGAAGACTTCATTGCTGCCTGGAATAAGGTGATGAACGCTGACCGGTTTGATTTGTCCTGAGTATTTGCCAGAACTGACTGGCAGTTGGTTGCTGCTGAGCTTTCAGAGGTAAAAACACTGTCATAAGACATACTTTTTCCCAGAAAGCCGGCAAACAGCCATCTCAGCAAATCCGTACTGCCCGATTTTCAAGCTGCAAAAGCGAAATTATGACCAGAGGTGTTTCATTTTTTGAGACACCTCTTCTTTTTGCTGTTTGACCGATCTTCTCATCGTCCAGGCTGCCGGTTAAGGGTGCGGATGATGTTTAACGGTTGATGAGAGACCTTGCGTTAGCCCGCAGTTGATGAAAGATCTTTCATCAACCCGTAACTGACGTGATCAGCATGCAAACTGCGGTGATGAATCGCTTTCGTGATCGTATTAATTAGACTGTGTATCATAAAAACAAGACGCTTCCATATGTGTCGAAAGTCTTAAACATCTGCTCTTTATGGTAAAAATACAGTGTTTTTGTCATCAGTTTTTGAATCGACATGCCCGTCGATTCGTGTTATTGTAATAAGGTTGATAATCTTGCTTAGTATTGCCGATCTTATTCCTGCGAACGTTCTATGTTTTTCAGATAAAATTCAGCAACAGGTGATCAGTCAATAAAATAATCAGCTATAGAAGCATATCGTTTTATATAGGATAAATCGATCAGGAAAGACAGGTGTCAATTGAAAATCAGTCAATTTACCGAATTACCGGTATCAAATGAAATCATTCGCGCAGTAGAGTCCATGGGATTTACTGAAACAACTCCGATTCAGGCGGAATCTATACCCCATATTCTGGAAGGACGTAATATTCTCGGTCAGGCACAAACTGGCACCGGAAAGACATGTGCTTTTGGTATCCCCGTGATTGAGCGCGTCGATCCGGATAATAAATCAATCCAGTATCTGATCCTCTCACCTACCAGAGAACTCGCGATTCAGATCACGGATGAGCTTCGTGAGGTGTGCCAGTTTAAAGAAGCGATCAAAATTGCTTCTGTATATGGCGGTCAGCCAATTCAGCACCAGATATTCGCGCTAAAGAAGAAACCACAGATTGTTGTTGGTACACCCGGACGCATTATGGATCATATGAGGCGTAAAACGATCCGGCTTCACGACCTGAGCGGCATTATTCTTGATGAAGCTGACGAAATGCTGAACATGGGGTTCAAGGATGATATTGACACAATTTTATCTGAAGCACCTGACTCAATTCAGCATATTTTCTTTTCAGCGACAATGCCAAAAGGAATTCTTGAGCTGACTGACAAGTATCTCAAGGATCCTGTCCATGTTAGAATCGCTGAAAAACAGATGACAGTTCAGAAAATAGATCAGCAGTACATTGAGCTCAAGGCTAATAACAAACTTGAAGTATTGTCTCGCCTGATCGAGGCAGACCAGGTTCAGCTTGCCCTTGTCTTCTGTAACACAAAACGACGTACCGATGAACTGACCGAACAGCTGAAAGCAAGAGGCTATGCAGCGGAGGCTCTTCATGGTGATATGAATCAGAGCATCCGCACACGTGTGATGACTAAGTTCAAGAAAAAGGAACTGCGCATACTGGTTGCGACTGATGTAGCTGCACGCGGTATTGACGTGGATGACATCGAACTGGTCATAAATTACGACGTACCGCAGGATGATGAGTACTATGTACACAGAATCGGCAGAACGGGCAGAGCCGGAAAAACAGGCAGGGCTTATACATTTGTTGTCGGCCGTGAAATACTTACTCTGCGCCAGATAGAGCGATTTACCAAATCAACGATCGCCAAATCGGAAGTGCCGTCATTACAGTCAGTGACCCGCCGCCAGGTCAAGCAAAGGCTAAATACAGCAGTCGAAGGCATTGAGGCACAAGTTCACGATCAGTACCTGGCGTACATTGAATCCTATCTGGAAAAAATAAACGCACAGAATCCAGAACAGCCGCCAATGACCGCACACGACCTGGCAGCTGTTATGCTCAGGCAATCAATGGCTGATCAGATCAGCCAGGATGATGACATTGAACCTGTTGTTCCTTATGAGGATTATCTCAAACAGTTGAAGAACTCAGGAAACGGCAACAGGGATAGCAGATACAAGGGAAGAAGCAAACCAAATTATCAGCGGTCCGGATCGAGGACCAGCCGTCCTCAAGGATCAAAACACAGTCAGTCGGGAGATGCCTACAAGAGCGGCAGTCAATCGAGCAGTGCTAAAAAAGGCAGGTTCAGCAACCGTTCAGGGTCTGACAGGCCCGCGGCACACAAAAACAGTTCGATTGACCGGAAGCCGGCCAGGCAGGCTTCCGCAAGCTGAAAAAGCGGCACATGAGAAGCTTCTGACTGATGTTCAATGCTGCCATTTTATTCAGTAACATAGGTACTGTTCATACTTCAAGTGATGCGATATATTGAAGCTGATGCCAGATATTTATTTGGCAGACGGTCAGGGGGCTTTTTATGCAACCGTTTTTTAAAGCTGTTATTCATGTGTTGAGTGGTGCGTTACATGCCTTTTCCCGCTATCCTGCTGCTATGTTCAGCGCACTGTTCCTGGCGATTATTTCATCTGTCCGCATTCAGGGTAATTTTCAGCCTGCTGCAGATAAGCTATTTGACAGTATGCAGCTTGCTGCCTTGTTCAGCGGATTTTTCGGTCTTCTGATCGCTGCTTTCGCAGTTCGGCGAAAAGGGCAGTCACTTTTTTTCTGGCTGATGAATCTGAGTGTCATTTTTGTGGGTACTGCTGTTTTTTTCATCATCTGGATGCGTCCAGGCGATATTCCTGTGGCAACCGTTACACGTGTAGTCGCAGCGTCTGCAGTCAGCCTGATCGCTTTTATCCTGCTCACTTCTTATACGTCCAAACACCTCCTGTATCATGAGTCTTTGTTTTTAGCAATCAAATCGGCAATGATTGCCGCCTTGTACGCTTTGGTGATCATGCTGGGGTTCTTTTTCATATCTTTTGCCGTTGAATCGCTGATCTATGAAAACCTGAGCAGTGATGTCTACGCGCATATCGCGGTGTGGAGCGCTTTTTTCTGGTTTGCATTTTTCCTGGGCTACTTCCCTTCTTTTGGTCCTGATCAAAATGAAAATGAGGTTGCGTCTGCGAAAAAAATACCGCATTTTATTGAAGTTTTATTAATTTATGTCCTCATTCCCCTGATGACATTGCTGACAATTGTTCTTTTGATCTGGGTAATCCAGATTCTTCTGGCCGGGAGCTGGCCCTCTTTCGCACAGCTCAGTGTCATTTTTTCAATTTACACATTGTCTGGGATCTGGCTTGCACTGACCATCACCAGCATTGACAAGGCTTTTTCAAGCTGGTTCAGAAAATTGTTTCCTGTCGCAGCTCTGGTTTTCCTTGGATTCGTCACATATGCGTTAATCTTGCAGATCCAGACCGGCGGTTTTAAAACAGGTGAATATTTTGTCGCGATGCTGATCTTTTTCGCCGCTTTCAGTTCACTGGTCATTTTGATTTTATCAGCACAGCATCAGCGGCTCATAGGTTATCTGTCAGTCCTGCTGATCATTCTGATCGTGCTGCCATATGCCGGGTTTATCGATTTTCCAGCTGCGATGCAGGCATCGAGACTGAAAAGCCAGCTTGAAGACAACAGCATGCTTCATGACAATCGCATTGTCGCGGCAACTGATGCCATCTCACAAGATCAAAGACAAATCATGACAGACGCAGCCAGTTATCTGCTGCAAAATGACGAAGCAAGAAAGCCTGCCTGGTTTGATGACTCCATTCAGTCAATGCAACATTTTGAATCAGTATTCGGTTTCGAAGCAACCTATCCGGAACCGGACTGGGGGCCAGGTGACGGTCCGAGACGAAGATCAGTGTATCTCAGCCTTCCAGAGGGCACTCTGCCGGTTAACCAATATGATCATGTTTTGTTCCTGCATGGACGAATGCATGTGGTTTCTGAAGAGCCGATCATGTTCGAGGGACTTCAAGGCAGTTATACATTGTCATTCAGCGGCACCCAAGACAGAGAACCTTATCTGTCAGATCCGGCAATCAGCCTGACCTTAAATGGACAAACGGTAATGGATCAAAGCCTGCTGGATTATTTTTCACAGCTGGCCGGTCAGTATCGCTCGGAGGAATCCTGGATGCAGGCAGATCCAGCATTAGATGATATGATTCTGACACTGGAATCAGATGAGATCAGTCTGCTTCTTGTCTTCAGCATGATTGAGATATACTATGAGGAAGCCGGGCTGGATCAGTTCACGTTCGCGATCAACAGCATCTTCTGGACCGAGCACGAGCCGTCAAGCTGAAAATAAGCGAAATCTGCGCTAAAACGCCATGATTTTCCCGTCACTCACCATAAACATAAATTCCATCTTGACAGTATGTTTCAATTTTGCTATTTTTATACTGACTAGTCAGTTCAA
This sequence comes from Clostridiales bacterium, assembly GCA_007135995.1. Taxonomy (GTDB): domain Bacteria; phylum Bacillota; class Clostridia; order Saccharofermentanales; family UBA5734; genus SLHU01. Next base: position 5,241 of record SLHU01000326.1, read on the forward strand.
GGCGCTGGTTATCTGATCAGGCTGCAGCTGATTTCGCATCGCTCTGATGTGAATCATGTGAGGAGGAAAAATCATGGCAATCTTTACATACGAAGCAAACTTGAACGTTTCACCGGCTGAGGGGAAAAGAGGTCAGCCTGTACAGGTTGATGTAAGTTTCAGCAATGTACAGGGTAAGATTGAACGCGTGTATCTGACAGTCCCAGGCTATGGTATTATGCAGAATCTGTCACGCAAGACAGATGAAAAGTACACGATGACCATGCCGGTTCCATGGGAAGCATCACCAGGACAATACACGATTCAGATCAGTGCCGTTAACCCTGAACAGGAGCGCGGTCCAATGATTCGCAGAACATATACGGTTCGCTGAGATGCCGGCAAACAGTCGTCAGCTTATCATCGACGCAGCAGCCGAGGTGTTCAGCCGCTGCGGCTACCATCTGTCCAGTATGGACGCAATCGCGGAATCAGCAGGTGTCGCCAAGGGTACTTTATATTATCATTTCCCCGGAAAAAGCGCTTTGCTCAGGTCTGTCATTATTGAAGGACTTGAAATGCTGACACAAGAAACCCGCAGCTGTATTCAGTCCGCACAGGATTTTGATTCCAGCCTGCGAAGGATCATTCACAGCCACATGAAGATTTACACAGATTATCAGGACCTGGCAACGCTTGTCTTTAATGAATCAATTACAGGTCTGGACCAACAATATTTTGAGCAGATAAGAGCCGCAAAGCAAAGTCATCTGTCGATGCTTGCCAGTTTGTTTGATCTTGGCTGCCAGCA
>SLHU01000185.1 GCA_007135995.1 Clostridiales bacterium
TAGATACCAACGTAGGTCATGAAGACAGACATGGCCATATAAATGACCCAGTAATACAAGATGAAGGTGTAATAGTACCGTCTTTCCGGTGAAACATCAATTGGCAACATGATTCTCCTAACTGTTTGAGTTGCTAAGCCGTGCTGTCCTGGGGTAGTATGATCGCATGCCGTGACCAAATTAAATAGACCAAAACCAAAACCTGCCTGTCCTACCTGTCTGATCCGGCGTTGCCGCAAAGAGAACGATTCAGATGGAATTTGATTTCACTCGTGTATTCTAGCACTGTCTACCACTGCTTTTCAATTATTGGTGTCATATGCTCGTGCTGATCTGCCCAGGCGGACGCTGTCTGCAGCGACTGACGGGAAAAAGCTGTATAATGAAATATACGAGAGGAGAAATCATATGTTGGAACAAGATATTCTATCCAGGAATCTGCCGCCTGCCATTCCCGATTCACTCAAAGCATCAGACTGGGAGGACTACCGCCAGAATATGATTCGGCTGTTCGCGCAGCATGAGTATGGTTACATGCCTGATGCGCCTGATGTCGTGCGATCCGAAACGATACAGACAGAAGAAAATGCCTGGGCAGGCAAAGCCAGGCATCTTGAAGTAAGACTCAGCTTTGATACGCCCGGTGGTGTGTTTGATTTTCCTGTACATCTGGTTTTACCCGTTCAAGAAAAACAGCCGCTGCCGCTGGTGATTTATCTGTCTTTCTCACCTTATCCGGCTGGCAAGTACGGCCCTGTCGAAGAGATTATTGATCAGGGCTTCGCGCTGGCTGTTATTGACTATCAGGCACTTACCAGAGATGAAGATGACGGCTTCGCGAGCGGGCTTGCAGCGATGTATGACCGATCACAGGATGACGGAAGCATGTGGGGCAAAATATCCATGTGGGCTTATGGCGCCAGCCGTGTGATGGATTATGTGCAGACATTTCCCGAAATAGATAAACAGCGGATCTTTTGCGTTGGCCATTCCCGGCTGGGAAAAACAGCGCTCTGGTGTGCTGTTCAGGATACACGCTTTGCAGGTGCTGGTTCTAACTGCTCAGGCTGCAGCGGCGTCGCCGTCACCAGAAATAAGAAAGGTGAACGAGTAAAAGATATTGTGACGCGTTTCCCGCACTGGTTTTGTAAAAACTACAGGCAATTCGCAGGAGCGGAAGAAACGCTGCCTTTTGACCAGCATCAGCTGGTGGCACTGATGGCGCCGCGACTCTTTTTCGTCTGTGAGGCCAAAGAAGATATCTGGTGTGACCCGGAAAGTGAATATATGTCGCTTTATCTGGCAAGTGAAGCGTATCACCTGCTGGGCGTTGACGGTCTTGTAGGCAATCGTGACTATCCGCCTGTCGGACGAACCTTGACCGCCGGCAGACTGGGATACCGTCTGCGCAGCGGCAGTCATTTCATGAGCCGCCACGACTGGCTGATGTATCTGCGGTTCTTTGATGAACAGGTGACTTGATATCCTCGAAACCCGCTATTGTCAGGTGGCGGGAGGTATGGCGTTCCCTTTTCATAACCTTGTGTTTTTGCTTTTTTGATCTCCGAATAGCTTGTTAAGAAAACACAAAATGTCAGCGTCCTGTCAACTGCATATTAGTCCGCTGGTTTTTTGGCAACTGATCCGACCACAGCATCAATACTTCCCAGCAAGCTAAGATAAAAATCGATTTCGAAACTCAGACACCCTCTCATGAACCTGTGATTTATTCTCTGTCTGTTTTCCGGTAAGCATTCAAAGAGACAATCTCAAGGCCAAGATCTCTGCACTGGTTGATCATGCCATAGAAGGCGGCACTATCAGGCAGCTCCATTTCAAGCCAGGTACAGCCTGCCTGGTCGTGGTGAATATGCAAAGGATGCCAGTAGTCTTTAATCCAGCTGTCAAGATGTCCGCTGCATCGAACCAACACGATCCAGTTATAATCGGGACTGACAGATTTTCCATAGGACATGGTGACATCCTCCGGCATTAATCGTGACTGATTGTTTCATTGCTTTACACCTGGGTGCTTTACAGCATGCAAGCAGTTTATGAAGCCGTTTTTTCTGACTGGCTGATAACGGCGTCAGATCCGGTTTCACTTTCGATCACCCGCTGATATAGTTCCCTTACAGCCGGAATGCTTTCATTCCACTCATCTGCCAGGACAATCAGGTCTTTGCTGAGTTTCATCACTTCATCGCGGGCATTCCTCGCATGCCGGGCACCACCGATATCCATCAATTTCGTGCCCATGATTTTGCGGAAGATAAAGACCAGCAGTGAACTGGGCATCTTAAATAATGACTTCAATTTGGCAGGTTCAACAGGATAGCCGTTGCGGTCCAGCATGTTCATTGCCTGTTCCGATCCTTTCATTGCCTGCTGCATAGCCGCTTTATTCCTGGACAGTTCATAATTACATGAACCGCACAGATACATAGCGTGGCATACAGGCAACAGCAGCGCCATGTGATGGCGTTTCCAGGCATCGATATTATGGCTGATTTCTACTGGAAAACCGGCGTTTTTAAAAGCTTCTGAAATGTCCGCAAGCCGCTTCGTTTTTCTGCCGCTCAGCTCTCCGAGTGTCATCGCCTGGGAAACCATATACTTAACAACAGGTCCATCTCTTTCACCGCCTGCGTTCACATGGCCAATCATCACTTTTTCATTTTCCAGTTGATCGAGAATCTCATCTGGACCCTTTACGAAATTGGTCATGATCAGATACGTCGATATGTTCCGGCTGGTTTTGATTATATCCAGCGCACCAGGCAACTGATGATTCTGAACCAGCACAACACAGACATCGAACGCTTCTTCTGCAGGCATTTGGTCAACTGTCTTTACGTGAACCGTTTCCTCTTTGCCTGTTTTAAAATGTTCAAGCATCACACCGTGCCTGACCAGATCATCATATCGTTTGCCTCTGGCAAGCAGCGTCACATCTTCTCCAGCTTCGTGTAGACGGGCTGCGTAATAACTGCCAAGAACACCTGCACCAAAAATTAAAAATTTCATTTGGGGACCTCCCTTACAATTAAATCCCTTGCATGTTTCCGTTTCTTTCAAGATTGCAGAGCCGTCAGTCATATCCTGTTCTTTTTGTCCCGGCGATGAAACGTGAGTATCGGTCAAGCCTTCATGGCCATGGATCAGGTGACTGAATCTCTCTTTATAGTGACATCATAAAAGAAAGGCAGACTGATGTAACCTGCCAATGGTTTGTTTTCAAACAATCCATGGTTTGGGATGGTTTGGGAGATCCTAAAGGGATACTTCATATGATGGCTGGATGCCAGTTTGCAGGACGCAAGCTAAATCTCGTTCAGCATAACCGCTGATGGCCGGATGCCAGTGTGCAGGAGGACAGCTAAATCTCGTCCAGCATAACCGCTCTGCTCTGGGCCATGCTTTGTATCACCGCTTCGGTAAAGCGCATGTAGCGAACACCGTCTTCCAGTGTTGTAAGCGAAACTGTTTCCAGACCGCGGATTGCGTTGATAAAAGATGCCTCAACCCGCCATTCGTCTTCATCGTTTGCCGGGATGTCTAGTTCCTGAAGTTTTGCGTCGCCCTTCTTAGCGCCATACAGCTTGTTCTCCTGGAAACATATTGTTCCTTCAGACCCATAAAGTACTGCTTTGGCAGAACCCGCCAGGCCAGTCACCTGAGAAATGCGTATATGGGCCTGAGCCCCACAGGACATCTGGGCGAGGACATCCAGATGATCTGGTATCTGAACAGCTCTGTTAAGACCGTTGCTGCTTTCTTTTCTCATTTTGACAAACGTATTGCCCATTGCCATGACGAGATCAGCTTCGCCAACCCAGCGCATGATGGCTTCATACCAGATGCCAAGCGTCATGATATTATGACCGCTGAGCGAACGATCCTGACGCCAGTGTAAAGGCGCGTCCGGATCGATGAAGGAATTGCCATCTACAACTTCCAAAGCGAGGATATCGCCCAGATAACCTGCTGCGATCAGTTTGCGGATTGTCTTGTCCGCTCTCAGCGTAAGCGGGGAGGGTACAATCTGACAGACAAGATCAGGTTTCAGGCGGGATGCCTCAAACATTTGTCTTGCCTCGGTGACATTCATGGCCATTCTGGCTTCACATAAGACATGCTTGTTGCGGGCGACTGCTTCAAGTGTAATGGGACTATGCAGATATGGCCAGGTTCCGATGAGCACCGCGTCAAGTTCTGAATCATTGACAAGCTCAAGCCAGCTGCCATAGATTTTTTCAATTCCGAATTGACTCGCAACCCTCTTTGATGATTCATGTGTCCGGTTGCAGACACCGAGCAGCCGTACCCGATCAAGTGCTTTAAACCCGGGTATATGTTTTTTGATAGTGTTCTCGCCTGCACCCACAATACCGACATTGATTATTGCATCATTCATTTTTATAATCATTCCTTTCGCTATGCTCAAGGCACAAAACAGTATTAAAATGTTTTGGCTGAGCCTTTTTTTTGCTGGTTTATAGTGTGCCTTCAGTCAAACAGCTTGATGGTATTTGTTTTTCTTATTTATTTCAGATTTATCTCCTTTCGCCCGCTTTATTTCAGACACATTCAGCAGAAATGCATAGTTTCCGGCATTAGTTTAGCCTTAGCCTCATGCTGTTCATCGGCCGGTACGAACGCCTTGCAAGCAAGGCTCAGCGGCAACTGCGACAGCAGTTTGGCAGACAATGAATCTGCGCACATGGTCATATTCTTGCTATGGAACAGACGCATCCCGCCTGTATGTTCACTTGTTATAAAGAATACTTAACATCCATATTGGAATTATATCATTTTTGTATGCGGGGATGACTTCCAGCTAGAGAGGCGAACCATCAAATAACCCATCTAATTCTGGAACCGATATATGATCAATCCGAAATCGGGAACCGATACATGCTCCAAAAAGATGATCTTTTGTTTGATGACTCATTTGCCAGCAGCGGCTGCGCATATGAGCCAGACAAGTCCTGCATCCTTTGCGGGTTTGGCGATCATGCGTCTGAGCACATGCCTGCATAAGCAAGCATGTGCTGCTGCTTGCGTAATGACAGCGGTTAAGACATGCTCAGTATGGATGGTCCGGTCATATCCGCCGATTTTTGATAAATATCATGCGGCGCTATATAATGATGGTGAACAGTATCAGTCAATAAGGCTCTATTGGTAGTTAAAATGAATCAGAATCAACATGAATCTAAAGTTTTTGTTCAAAGCATTTTTAGTTGTTTGTTCACCTCAAATGGAAAAATTCATTTTGCCTCAATCAATGATTAATGAAAACAGCGTCAGTATATGGGTCGATGCCCAAGCGCATGCGGCCTTTTTTTACAGATTCGTTCTGACAAAACCTATTCTGGCAACTGAAAGGAGTTTATATGCGTATTTCAATTCTTGGTGCGGGTCATGCCGGCACCGCTGTTGCTGCAGATCTGAGTTTGCGAGGTCATGAAGTGACCTTGATTAAAACTTCACATTCTATGCATGATGAAAATTTTACATATCTTCTTGAGAATAATGGCAGTGTTTATCTGATGGAAAAAGAAAAAAAGAAGCAGGTGAATATTCATTGTGTTACTCGTGATTTATCAAAACTGAGTGAAAGTGACATCGTCATCATCTATATACAAAGCAATTACCATGAGGATCTCATCAAGCGTATCCGCCCTCATCTTCGAGATCATCAGATTTTGCTGCTGAACCCCGGGTATTTGTCGACGGCTTATGTGCTCAGGTATTGTTCTGGCATCGATTTAACGATCGTCGAAGCAGAGAGCTCTTTTATAGATTGCCGGATTACAAAACCCGGGAAGGTTCAGATTATTTTTCGCAATAAGAGAAATCCTTTGGCAATTTATCCCATGAGTCATAAGATAAAATGTAAAAATATGCTGGATCAATTAGGGTTTCCTTTTGTTTATCTCACATCGGTCGTTGAGGCTGCCCTGCATAATCCCAATCTCATCGTTCATA
>SLHU01000066.1 GCA_007135995.1 Clostridiales bacterium
TACCGCCTGAGTGACTTTCTCACCCAGATAAGATTCTGCGTCAGATTTCAGTTTTTGAAGAATCATCGCTGATATTTCCTGCGGCGAAAAAGTGTTGTCACCAATCTTCACTTTATGCCCGGTACCCATTTCGCGCTTAATTGACTGAACGGTACGGTCTGTGTTTGTGACAGCCTGCCGCTTTGCAACCTGACCAACAAGACGTTCTCCTGTTTTTGAAAAGGCGACAACTGATGGTGTTGTCCTGTTGCCTTCCGCATTTGGAATAACGACCGGTTCGCCGCCTTCCATCACTGCTACACATGAATTTGTTGTTCCCAAGTCAATGCCGATTATTTTGCCCATAGCTTTATCCTCCTAATATACTTCGTCAATAGATCAAACTGTTATGCTCAACTATTAATTCCAGATCAGCTTCCTTTATATGTTCTCAACTTCCTAATTTGCTACTTTAACCATTGCATGTCTGATGATACGATCTCTGAGACGATATCCTTTTTGCAGTACTTCTACAATCGAGGAAGCGTCATACTGATCGTCTTCCACATGCATCACGGCGTCGTGCAGTTCAGGATCAAAAGGCTGGCCTCTGCACTCAATTTCCTCTATGCCCATACTGCTTAAAACTTCATCTGCCTGCTTTTGTATCATCTGTATGCCTTCACAGACTTTGCGTGCATCTTCATGCTCATACTGTCCGGAAACAAATTCTGCCCGGTCCAGATTGTCCAGCAGCGGCAGCCATCGCTTCACAATAGCCGCTGCCGCATCGGTATAAACCGATTCCTTTTCCTTCTGACTGCGTCTCCTGAAATTATCATACTCAGCCGCCAGCCGCATATATTTATCTGAAAGCTCCGTCAAAGCTGTTTCTTTTTCTTCCAGTTTCTTTTTCAGCATCGTTATCTCATCTTCCTGGCTTTTTTTAGTATGACTTGTGTTTTCTGCTTGATTCTCAGTATCACTGACTGTTTCTGCAGATTCCTGCAGGACTTGCTGCTCACCCGTTTCGTCTTTTTTCTCAGGCTGCTCAGCTTTATCCATATCCGCAGATTCAACGTCATTTACCGGATGATCGGCATTCATGTCTGCCTGGTCATGTTTCGTCATAATCACTTTCCCTCCGTTCTGCTTTTACCTTTTGACAGATGTGTTATTTGATCGTTTAAAGTCTTCTTGACAAAACTGATATGTGAAATGACTTTGCCATATGCCATGCGTTTCGGGCCTATGACACCGATCCGCCCGGCTACAAAATCACCCATCTTATAAGTCGTCGTGATAAAACTGCAGTCCCTGAGACCTTCCAGCATAATCTCCTGCCCAATTCTGACTGTATAAGCTGGATTCCGGCGGTCATCTTCCTGACTGTTTCCATAACGCTTTTCGGGCAACTGCAGTATCAGGTGTTTATCCGGCGGCTCTGACTGGTCCCTGACTGACTCATCATTTTGCATCTCATCGCCTGGATCAGCGTTGTCTCTCAGCTCACTCATATAGCCGGCGATCATCCCGGTTGCGGTCAAGGTTTTCAGGTATTCCCTGGCTTTCTTGACATCATAAAACTCGGGGTACGAGAGAAGGTTGTGCGAACCTTCCATATAAACTTCCAGGTTATCTGCCTGCTTGATTGAGACATAAGCCTCATATAAAACCTGATTTAACAAACTTTCAGGCAATGTCGTCTGCTTTGCTGCTGTCGCGACTGTGACGAGGGTTATGTCATCCAGTGTCATACCTGACAGCTGATCTTCTATCGCATTTGCTATTCTCATGAGCTGTTCAGCATCCAGTATTTCCGGGATCCTGACCAATCGGTCTTTCACGACACCAGCAGACAAAACAACGACCACCAGAGCACGTCCGGGCTCAATCATCAGGATTTTTATCTGGCTGAGATGGCTTCGTTTCAGATGCGGAGACAAAGCCACGGATGTGTAGCCAGTTTGCTCAGAAAGGACAGTGGATGCCTTGCGGATCAGTCCCGTCAACTCATCAATGCTCTCCTGAAAATAATGCCTGATACGGTCAGCGGCTTCCTCTGACAGGTCCTCCACTGACAGCAAACTGTCAACGTAGGCCCGGTATCCTTTGTCAGAAGGAATTCGCCCGGCCGATGTATGCGGCTGTTCCAGATATCCCATTTCTTCAAGTTCAGCCATCTCATTGCGAACAGTCGCTGAACTGACATTGAAGTGATAACGTGTAACAAGAGATTTTGAGCCAACAGGCTCAGCTGTGGCGATGTAATCGTCAACGACTGCTTTTAATATGCTTTTTTTGCGTTCGTCCAACTGCACCATCCACACATCCCTTCAATAAATTAGCACTCTTAATGCATGAGTGCTAAAGATAATTTACCACCCTGACAGCCGCATGTCAATCAACAGACAGACAAAAAAATGACCTTTATGTGAAGCTTTAGTTAACACAATGAGTAAGATCAGGCGTCCGAAGAAGGACATCGTACATAGATCCCTTCGAGTCTGCACCCATCATTGTTCCTTCAGACGAACATCATAAAAACCTGATTTGCCAGGTCAAGGCCTTTTTCAGTCAGTGATACACGCTCCTGGTCAGAAACAATGAGCCCGCGCTGCTTCAACCCGATTATTTCTTCACCAAAGACGGATTCCATCGTGATGCCAAAGCGTTCATAGAACACAGAATAGCTGACACCATTCGTCAGGCGCAATCCCAGCAGCATTGTTTCTTTCATAGCTTCAACGCGGTTGATTTTCTCCAGTTCTGCCGAACCAGAGAATACAGAGGCTTCCTCATTGTCTTGCTTCATCCATGCCGCTTGACCGTTCGCTGCAAAAAGCCGCAGATACGTCTTGAGACTGCTTGTGTTGGCACGCCTGAAACCCCTGATAAAACTGTGGGCTGACACCCCGAAGCCATAATAAGGCAGGCCCTGCCAGTAGGTGAGATTGTGCCGGCACTGATACCCCGGCAGGGCGCTGCTGCTGATTTCGTATGGCAGGTAATTACTTCTGGCAAGATCATCTCTGATGATATGATACTGACAGCGTTCTGCTTCATCATCAGGAAGCATGTCAGGATTACGATCGCATATATCAGCCAGAGGCGTACCGGGTTCAAGCATCAGTCCGTAATAAGATACATGTCTGACACGATTCTCAATCAGAAAACCAAGCGAATCTTTAACGTCCTTGTTTGTCTGGCCCGGCAGACCAAACATGAGATCAGCGCTGATATTCTTAATACCGGCTTGTCTGGCTGACATGACTGCATCTGCAAACGCATCTGCATCATGAATCCGACCCAGCAGTTGAAGCAAAGAAGGCTGAAGTGCCTGCAGTCCTATGCTGACACGGTTAATTCCCGCTGCAGCGTAGGCTTCAAAATCTTTTTTTTGAGCTGTACCGGGATTGACCTCTATTGTACATTCAGCATCTATGCTTAACGGATAATGGCGGCCAATTTCTTTTATCAGCCGATCGGTTAATGATGCACCAATCAGCGAGGGAGTGCCGCCTCCAAGATAGATGCTTCGAATCGTCTGATGAGGAAATTGCCGTTCTGACCAGGAGCCGATTGTTCTGATCTCATTGCATAATGCTTCAACATAAGCAGAAAACATCTGCATATCATGCCCGGGGAATGATGTGAAATCGCAATAATTGCATTTTCTCAGACAAAACGGGATGTGCACGTATATAGCATCCGGGGCTTGAAGCCAGTAATCATTTGTTTTACTCATCTGAAGGGCACCTGTCTGCTGCACAGCACTTTTTCTCATATGTCTCCAAAGCTGTCAATATCCGCTTGTAAAACCGCTGGAAACTAGGAGACTGATTAATTTCCGGATCCATGTGCTGCGCTATGTGAAAAGCCCACTCGCTCTTGTGCCGCCCTACAACCGGATAACCCAGGCGAATCAGCCGATCTGCCTGAGAACCCATGATCACAGCCGCTAAAATCTCCCAGGTTCCGCATACGCTGTCCTGCCTGTACGCTTTCGCCCGGCATAACTCGGCATCCGGATAGGCACGCCTGATGGCAGACTGATCACCAAGCAGCCAGGACTCCATCTCTTCAACTGAAAGGCCAATCACAACAGGCAGATTCCCTGAATATCTGATGGTTACCTGTCGGATCTGGCGAATCAGATCATCCGGATCCTGGTCGTCTGAGTCCATTACCACGACGATCAGCCATTCGTCAGCGCTGCAGACAGTGGCATATGCGCGCAGCTTAGCCGCCAGCAGGTCAAGAAGTCCGCTGGCCATCGGTTTTGGTTTTCTATCCGGATCTTTCGGCAACAAGCCTTTTCCCCGGTGAGGTCTGACCGCGAAATGATGCTTCAGAGGCCTGTCCGCCGTTATTGTCTTAAACAGTCCTTCCAGAACCAGGCTGCCTGACTTGTCTTCAGCCAGTATTTCTATATGCATCTATGCCTCCGAAATCTGGTCAAAATGTCCCCCATACCATATTGCGCTCATACCCACGCCTTGCTTATACAATGCCTTGATCATCGCGTTGCTTGCAGCACAGACTGCCTCAGAGTTATATGCGCCGGCTGATGCAGGCCGCATATGCAATTTACGCCTGAACATCCATATTTCTTCCGGCCTGACTGCTTCCAGAACGAATGGGCTGTGTGTGATAAAAATAACCTGGCAATCAGGATGCCGTATCGTATAGTCTCTCATTTCCAGGTTGAGCACATCAACCATATCATGATACAGCCCGGTCTCAGGCTCTTCGAAACACAGCAGGGGCCTTGGATGAGGATCTTCAAAAAGCAGCAGATGGGTGAAAAGCTTAAGGCTGCCTGCTGTCATGCTGCCATCATAAAAAGCTTTATCTACAGGCTGCTCATCAGGCATCTTTTCATTCAGACGTTCCACCATGGCAGCATAGTGGCCGGGATGTTCCTGCTGATAGTATTCTAGGACATTGCCAATATTGTCACATGCGTCATTAAGGTGCTTATGTCCGCCCTGCGAATGCTGTTTCGGCCTGTTTTTATCGGCCTTTCCATATCCGCAAAAATACCAGCGGCTGATCTGCCTGTATATATAGCAAAGCTCAGGAAATACGCGAAGCATGCCATATGCAGCCAGCGCAGGGTGTTTCAGATCATTCATATCTGCAGGTGCGTCAGTTTCACGAATTGAATCAAAAACAGTCCCTTTTCCCATTTTCAGATCAAGCAATACCTGCTCGCGCAGCGGATGACTGGCACTCTTTTTACTGACATCTGACTGCGCTGATTCTGATAGCTTTTCCGGCGGCAAATCCGTATCAGCCTCTGTCAGCTGACTGACTTTTTCAGCTGATACATATGGCCGTCCATGATCATCACAGCTTATTTCCAGATAGTAACGCAAATAAGACTGATCTTGCTCAGAACGGTCAAAAGCAAAAGAAAAAGAGGCATACTTTTCGGCTCCCGCTGTGACAAGTTTAGAAAAACCGCCGCGCTCATTCAGCGTTGAAGCAATTTGCACATCATATTTCAGGCAATCAGCAACGAAAGACAAGGCGCTGATCAGTGAGCTTTTGCCAGTGCTGTTTTTACCGATCAGTACGGTCAGCTGATTCATCGGGTACAGGCTGGCTGTGTCAAACCTGCCGCGGTGTTCTGGCGCATGTTCCAGCAGCTGATCCCATGTAATGCCAACTGTTGTGTGGTGCAAAATCCGATAATGTCTGACCTCAACTCCAATGAGCATGATCAACACTCCCTTCTCTGCCAGGCAGCGGTCCTCTCCAGGCAGCTTTTCCCTGATTCATGTATTATGCATGAGCGAACGTGATACGCTCTGTTCATATAACAGACGCGGAAACCATTTGTGTGTGATCAGACGTTCAGGCAGGTCCTTTTATCAATTTTATTTTGACATAAGCTGAAAAATAAAGCAAAATAAATGCGGTATTCAATCAAGAGATTCCAGTCCGGTCCGTTCCTTATCAGTAGGGTCTGAGAAGCGATATGAAAGGTCTGAAAAGCGAA
>SLHU01000364.1 GCA_007135995.1 Clostridiales bacterium
CGCTGATGAGTTTATTCCACAGCTCATTTAGATGATCAAGAGCCCTTGTATCACTTGACGGATCGAAGTTTACCATGAAAGAAACAGACGGGTTGAACCTAAATTCAGGACCAGCATTAATGGCGGTAAAGCGTTGTTGACCCAGCTCGAATTCGACCGACAGTACATCGCCGGCGAGCTTCATTTGAAAATCAGCCAGACCTTCCTCGGCACTATTAGGGTATCTCGACGTATAAAGCACATTGCTTTCTGGAAATACTGATACATAATAATCAACTGCTTCTTTGGCATTGCCTTCGAACCACAGATTGGGTATTATTTTTTGTTCCATAATATGACCTCCTGTTGATTGCTTAATTTCATTCTACTAGCTGGAGGGCATATTGATAGAACAATTGTTACATGCTGCAATAATTATGACCGCTGCAAATGAGCAGGAGCACACACTTCAAGGCCATTGACCTGTATCAGATCTGTTACGCATCATGTTAGTCCAGAATGGGAACAAGTCTTTCGGAACCGCTGCCTTTCATCAGACTGTTATCAAAAGCGTGGATGTTTGCGATTGGATTATGTGTGTTGATAAAGTAAATGCCTTGGCTGGTAGACAACAGAAAATGAATGTCAAAATACATGTCTTCATGCCGGGCAATCACGCTGCTCAGATCCACCTGGAAATGAAAAGAGGCATTGCTGCCATATGTCACGCTGTTCGAACTGACCAGTTCGGCTGGTATCCGAATGATGTCATCAGAATCATCCTGATCAAATAAGTCCATGATACTGCTATCTGAATATCCATATTCAAATCTGATGGCCTCATCGCCGAGGCCAGCGTCATACAGCTGATCTAAATTGACCAGTATAAAATCGGCGCTTTCAATTTCATCTGCTTTTAAAGGTGTCTTTCTTTCAGAATTGGTAAGCCACAAATTGAGGATCACTTGATCTTCATTTCGCCTGACGGCCTCATCCCATTCAGTATATACATGATAGGAAAGCCGGTCTCTGATGTTGATATCAGCTAGTTTTTCCTGGCGAATACCCTGATCAGACCGGATGATAAAAGCCGGCGACACGGTTCTGGTGATATCCATTCGCAAAACAGCCTGGTTAGACTCTTCTATTTCCTGCTCATATGTGTTGCCGTTTGCGAAGACACTGGCATATAGCCGTTCATCATGTGTCATTTCTTTGGGCAGGGCGGTCATTGTAACAACCAGCTGTCCATCGATCAGGTCGAGCTCAACAGATGTGTCAGTAAAAAAGCTTTGCTCTTCCTTCAGCAGCCGGCCAATATCATGGTTGATCTGATGCTGTATCGAAGCATTTTGCTGGTTCACGCCAGATATTATGTTATGCTCCAAATTCAACAGATTTCGTTGCAGCTGTTTGAGCTCGCTGTTGATGCTGTACGTGTTGATCAGGCTTAATGCCAGCATCAAGATCATGGCGCCCGCCGTCAGCTTAACTAGTGTTTCCTTATTCATACCATCCTAATGAAGTCCTGAACGAATCAGCTGCCGGAGGCCCTGTGACTTTGCCGCCAGCCGTAGCCGCGTCAGCCTTCATTAGTTTTTCACACCTCCATTCATGAACCATCATATTTTAGCATAAGTATATTTAGAGTTCTAGCGGAATTCCAGCGTACCACGTTGTGAGCGTACCACGTACCAAAACGGAAGGATGTGGACTTTACACCCAATTATAGTTGGCTGCGGATCAATTTGATGTATAATTGAAATGCTTGAAAACGCCGGGTTAGTACTGCCGGCTGACTGGGGGTGAGTGTGCTGTGAAACTGTTGTTTTTGTTTGGTGATGCAGCTGTCGGCAAGATGACTGTCGGACAAGAGCTGATGAAAATAACCGATTTAAGGTTATTCCATAATCACATGACAATAGAACCTGTCATTGAAATATTCGGCTATTTTAATGGTGATGTGATCGGTAAGCTGCGCGAAGTTATTTTTGAGGAGTTTGCGAAGTCGGGCAACTACGGTATGATCTTTACTTTTATGTGGGCTTTTGATCAGCAAAGCGAATGGGATTACGTAAAACATGTGGCGGGTATTTTTGAAGCAAACAACGCGAAGGTCTATTATGCAGAGTTATGTGCACCTCAGTCGGTTCGGCTTGAGCGTAATGCCACCGCGAATCGGCTCAAGCACAAGCCTTCCAAGCGAGATATTAGAATTTCAGAAGATCGTTTGAAAATGCACAACGAAAAATATCGCTTTGTCAGTCATGATGGTGAGGTGCCGTTTGAAAACTACATCAAAATCGACAACACCAATCTTTCGCCTGAAGTGGCAGCTAAGATAATCAAAGAAAGGTTTAATTTTGGGTGACAGGAGAGCACTTAAAGTGCCAGTCGCTTACCGCCAAACCATAATTTCTCTAGAAAGAATGAAGCGTATTTACGCGGGGAATATTGTACAATAAGACTGGATTTGTCAATGTCATTGAGTATTGGACGAAAGGGGACGATGAGTTTAAGCAGACACAGCATCTGTGACTTATCGACATAGAAGTAGAGGTGATTTAAATGAAAACAAGTGACATGCAGGCCAAGAGAGATCGCCATCAGCGATTCTGGCAACCTCTGACAAAAAACGAAGGCGGTTATCTGGGCATTACATCACCGATATCAGATGATCAGCCACCTCCCGTTACAGTCAGAGCGCCGGACTCACTTGAAGAAAAATGGCTTTCTGCTGACTATAGAGTTCACAGAACTGAAGCGGATGCAGCAAACATGTTCTGGGGCGGCGACGCGATACATAATGTCTTTGTCAACTTCGGGCCAGGAGTTCACGCAGCCCTCCTGGGCGCACCGTATGCGTTAAAAGAAGACAGCATCTGGTTTGATCTTCATCCGCCTATAGAGAAATGGGATCCTATACCCGACTGGAAAACCGATGAAAGCCATCCGCTGTATCAGGCGATTATTGAACAGACATCAAAGCTGTGCCAGGCATCAAAGGGCAGGTATACAGTATCCTATACTGATATAGGCGGCCAATATGATGTGTTGTTTTCACTGCGCGGCGAAGCGCTGCTGACTGATATGCTTGAATGCCCTGAAACTGTCAAGAGAGCCGAAAAGCGTCTTGATGATGAATTTCTGGCATTTTTTGACCAGCTGACCGATTTGATCGGACCATCCGGCTGCGGATTTTCTGGATGGATTCCGATGGTTCACGATAAGCCCTGGTACCCATTGCAGTGTGATCTGTCTGTCATGATATCACCTGATATGTTCGAGTCATTTGTTCTGCCCTCGCTGGATTACGTCTCAACCGCAATCGGCCAGTCCATCTATCATCTCGACGGCCCTGAGGAGATCAGGCATCTGGAGATGATTTTGTCGCTGCCGCACATTCACGCGATCCAATGGGTGCCTCTGCCAAGAACTGATCTGTCGCGCGGCGGTCAGATGGTGCAGCGTTTTGATGATCAGCTCTCGATCGAATTATATCGAAAGACTTTAGCTGCCGGGAAAAAGATTGTCCTTCTGGGTGTTAGACCAGAGCAGGTTTCTCCTATATTCGAACAGGCAGGCAGTGATGGTATCTATGTTCAGACATTCAGCGATACCAGGAAGGACGCTGATCTGCTGCTTGAGACGGCGCAGCGGAAATGGCTGAAGCTATAAGTAAGATAAGTAAGGTAGATCCGCTGTGCGATGATGACTGGCAGGTCAGGACAACATATGCTCATATCGGCCGGCCGATTTTTAAGCCGAGCAGGTTCGAGTTCAAAGCGATTGTTTTTGCAGTTGTTGCCAATCTGGTAAGATCCGCTTCTGCCGGCCATCCAACCATGAATGAGGGGTATTATTATGTTTCAAGGAATCTATACGCCGATCATTACGGTATTCGATGAATCCGGACTTGTGTATCCGGTTCAGGAACGTCTGGTCAATCGTCTGGTGAAAGCCGGTGTTGACGGTGTCTTGTTTTGCGGCAGTATCGGGGAGTTTCACGGCATGTCGCTGGAACAGAAAAAAGAGCTGCTGTCCTGGGCGGCAGGCTGTATTGACAGCCGGATACAAATGCTGGCCGGAACAGGCGGCAACTGCGTTGCTGATGTGTTGGCATTGACTGAATATGCCGGTTCTATCGGTGCGGATGCAGCTGTAGTGATGTCGCCTTTTTATTTTCAGCTGGATGAAACGGCGCTTTACCGTTATTATTCGGTGGTTGCCAAAGTGGGTGTGCCGATTATTCTTTATAACTTCCCGGACCGGACCGGTGTTTCGATGTCCGCTGATCTGGTCTGCCGGCTGGCGGCTGATTGCCCGGCGATTGTCGGGATTAAGGACACCGTTGATACAATCAGCCACACACGCGATCTGATTCTGCGGGTTAAGAAAGTACGCCCCGATTTTTGTGTGCTGTCCGGTTATGACGAGTATCTGATCCCTAACCTCATTGCAGGCGGCGATGGTATTCTGACCGGACTGACGAATGTATCACCTGAGCTTTTTGTCTCTTTGCGCCAAGCTTATCTGGCTGGCGATCTCATGACCGTCACAAGTCTGCAGCAGACAGTAAACAAGCTGATGTCACTTTATACTGTGACACCGAATTTTATATCATCAATCAAGGCAGCTGTAGATCTGGTGGCCGGCAATGTTTCGTCTGATCTGCTGATGCCCGCTGCAGCTGCAGATGACGCTGAAAGGCAGACAATTCTTTTTATTCTTCGCGATGCCGGTTTACTGGCGTGATAGAGGCGGGTTCATTTCCAGCTGGTGTAAAGTCTGGCAATGACTTGCTCAATCGGAGCTTTTCTGATTTCGACGTCTTTAATGTCATCGAATCCGGATAGCTGGCGCATCAGTTCTTTGACGGGAATGCGGGACAAGTCTATTTCGTATTCATGCACCCGGTTTTCTGAGTTGATCAAGCTGGCGTTTTCCAGCTGGGGGATAAGCTGACTGCTCATGGTTACTGAGACACGGGTCAGATTGCCGGTTATATCACGCAGTCCGGCAAAAACACCATCATAGGCGATCTTACCGTCCGAGATCATCAGGATGCGCTGAGCCATTTCTTCAAGATCATCCATGCCATGACTCGTGACCATGATCGTGATGCCTTTTTCGCGGTTGATGCGTTTTAGAAATTCTATCATCTGACGTTTCGCGATTACATCAAGGCCCAGTGTGGGTTCATCGAGCAAAATCAGCGTTGGAGAATGCAGCAGCATCATGCCCAGATCGGCGCGCATCCGCTGACCGAGGCTCAGCTCTCTGGCAAAAGTTTTAAGCAGGTCGCCCATGTCTAATAGTTCTGTAATCATCTCGATGTTTGCATTAAATTCGCTGTCTGGAATATCCCAGACGACTTTTTTCCATTCATAGCTTTGGATGACCGGGTGATCCCACCACAGTTCGGTGCGGTTGCCAAACAGGATGCCGACATGCTGCATCAGATCGGCCAGCAAGGCGCTGACATAGGTGTAGCTCAGCATTTGCTGCATCGACATGTTTGTTCTGACACCGGTGCTCATGACAACCCGCCAGAGATAAATAAGCGGGATTAAAGTGAAAACCTTAATCGCGACATCAGGCAAAAGATAGAAAATACCACCGTTTGTTTTCTCCAGCATCGCCATCTGGCCTGTTTTTACGTATTTATCCATTGTGTTTTTCTCCTGTTTGATCGGATTTGATTAACCCATTATTTAAAAAATTCCACATAAAAAAACCGGGCATCCGTTTAGATTCCCGGTTTGTCTTAAATGAAGACGCTGTACAGTCAGGCAGCTGCAAGACAAGATGAGAGGCAGGCTAAACGGTTAAAATGGACAGACTTATCCTGTTTGCGGCCTGAATTTGCGCAAATGACCGGCAAAAGGGCGTACGTATCCCAAAGGGCTGCCACTTTATATGTGAAACCGAAAACATGCTCAATCATGTCAAATATACTGACGATTAGTGCTTTATGCCTGTTCAAACCTCTCAC
>SLHU01000354.1 GCA_007135995.1 Clostridiales bacterium
AATGCCGCAGTCAAACCCATCACTGTGATGCCGGACTGCCTGAGCACGTAATACATGGAGTTGCCGGACTGGAATGCGTAGCCGTCGCTCATACTAGCTGAAAAAAGCATAATCAAGCCGAAACTGATCATGATCAGCATGACAACCAGCAGACTGCTGCTCATACGCCTGGAAGGCTCAAAAACACCCGTCGCACCGGGGATCCGGCCGATATCCTGCTGATCTTTCTGCATATTTTTTTCATCAAATAATCTTTGCATGTGTTTCCTCTCGCTTTTATCATAATGACTGCAAAAGCTTTATCATAATCGCTGTCAGCTAAGTCGAGTGAACAGACTGCTCAGATCAGCAGCCAGGCTGCCAGGCAGCCTGCCAGTGTAACCAGGCTGAAGATAAGCACAATCTTATTTTCTTTCCAGCCCCCCAGTTCAAAATGGTGATGAATCGGCGACATTCGAAAGATACGCCGCCCGCCCGTCTTTTTAAAATAAGCAACTTGAATGATCACTGAAAAAGATTCAATGATGTAGATCATACCGGTCAACAGCATCAGCCAGGGCATCCCGAGTATCAGTGCTGTACCGGCAACAGCCGCCCCTAGTGCCTGTGATCCTGTATCACCCATAAATACCCTGGCAGGGTGGCGATTAAAAATCAAAAACCCCAGACAACCGGCTGCGATCGCCAGGGAAAAGGCATAGGCTGGCAGCGCCGCAGGTATAGCACTCAGCAGTGACCGGCCGATGAGCGCCAGCGCCAGGGCGTTCAGCAGGGTAACACTGGAAGCCAGCCCGTCCACGCCATCTGTCAGGTTAACAGAGTTGCTCATAAAGAACAGATACAACATCACGAAAACAAGATAAGGCAGTCTGATCCAACCCTGAAGATCAATTTGCTGCCCGCTTACTGGTATTCTGATAAATGCCGGCTGCGGTGCCAGATAAAGATAGTAAAAACCAAAAGCGAACGCAAGCAGAAACAGCAGCAGGCTTTTCTGGCGGACGGACAAACCCTTTCTGTTGATTCTGGTTTTAATCAGATCATCAAGAAAACCCGTCAGGGCAAAAGACAGTGTCAGAAGCAGCAGACTGACCAGCTGCCGCATGTCTTCATAGCGAAAGGCCAGCAAGAGCATCACCAGCGTCAGCGGCAGAAGAAAAAAGAGGCCCCCGAATGTAGGTGTGCCGCTCTTGATAAAATGTGTATGCGGTCCATCTTCTCTGACAGTCTGCCCCACCTGCAGTTTTCTCAGCAGTTTTAAACCAAACACGCCTGTGATGGCTGTCAGAATTAAAACCAGCCCGAAAGCTGTTAGAAAAAGTTGAATGTGAGTCAGTTCCTGAGGCATGCTAAACTCCTTTTTCCTGCAGATACGCTGTGATCGTTTCCATCTCCAGGGCACGTGATCCTTTAATTAATACATAGTCACCAGGTTTGAGCCATGCTGTCAGTTCCTGCTGCAAGGTTTCTTTATCCGCGGCCTGCATGGTCTGGATATCCGGAGCAAGCTGGTTCACCCGGCGGGCAATATCTCCAGCCAGATCACCCAGACAGAATACAGCGCTGTAGCCATACTGGACAACCGCCTCACCAACCATTTGATGCGCCTGCTGTGCGAAATGACCCAGTTCGAGCATACCGCCGAGCACAGCGATCAGTCTGTGCCTGCCGTCAGCCATGACAGCCAATGTCTCTAATGCTGCTGCCATTGATTCCGGCGCAGCATTATATGTATCATCCATCAAGGTCAGCTCATCCAGATAGATCACACGCTGGCGGTTGCCGACGGACTGATAATCCGCTGCTCTGGCAGCTGCTTTCTGGGGATCAATGCCAAGTATAACCGCGATGGCCAGACCAGCCAGGAGATTTCTGACCAGATGCAGCCCGGCAGCCGGCAGACAAAAACCGAATGTCTGGCATTGCTGTTCCTGATTGAATGAAGTGCCGGCTTCTGCGCCGTCCAGGAAGCGGCCGGATGGTCTCGTTTTCTGTTGATCGGACCTTGTTCTTTCTGTACGTTTGAAAATACTGGCGCGAGCTGTTATCTGCCGCGCGTCCTGCCTGATTTTACCGGCATATAGCCAGAGTTCAGCTTCCGGCCAGGGTTCTTCAGACACTGTGCTGAAAGCAGCCAGCCTGTAATATGGCGGTTGCTGCTGAAACGCGAGTTTCCGCAGCCATGGATCATCGGCATTTATTATCAGCCAGCCACCCGGCTTCAGACCATCGATAATTTCCGCTTTTGCCTTGAAGATGGCTTCGCGGCTGCCAAGATAGGCGATGTGTGACCATCCGATCTGCGTCAGCAAAGCAACATCCGGTTTGGCGATTTTACTCAGGAGACTGATTTCACCAGCTGCGCGCATGCCCATTTCCAGAATGACAGCATCATCATCAGGCCTGGCCTTCAGCAAGGTCTGCGGCAGGCCGATTTCGTTATTCAAATTGCCGTGCGTCTGATGCACATTGATATAAGACCTGAGACAGGCGGCTGTCAGCTCACGGGTTGTAGTTTTACCAACACTGCCGCTGATCGCGATCACTGTGCCTTTCAGCTGACTTCGATATCCCGCCGCGATTGCCTGCAGGGCGCAAAGTGTATCATCCACTTCAATTCTTGGTTTTACCATTACTGATTTTCCGGGAAACGCAGCGCCGCGTGCGGTCAGAACAGCAGCAGCACCTTTGCTGAGTGCTTCGGCCACAAATGCATGCCCGTCAAAACGGCTGCCGCGAAGCGCGACAAACAGACACCCTTGCACCAGCTGGCGCGAATCTGTGACGATGTCAGTAAAGATCAGATCTGAGGCGGTATGGCCGGATATCGTATCTGCATAACCGGTCAGGCTGCCACTGGTCCAGTTTAAAACATCAGACAGTTTTAGACGTGCCATGTGCGTCCTCCCTGTTCGACGGATTCAGGCAGCGTTCTGCCACCTCTGCGTCATCAAAATGGATCGTCTGATCTTTGAAAATCTGGTATGTCTCATGTCCTTTACCGGCGATGAGAATCATATCGCCTGTCTGCGCTTCCTGAATGATTTTCTCAATTGCATGCGCCCGGTCTCTTTCAACCAGGTAACGGCCTCCGGTTGGCTTGATGCCTGTTATAATATCAGCGATAATCTGATCAGGGTCTTCTGACCTCGGATTATCTGAAGTAATCAGGGCCAGGTCAGCAAGTTCACCGGCAATACGCCCCATCTCAAACCGTCTTGTTCGTGACCGGTCGCCGCCGCAGCCAAACACCACTATCAGCCGGTTTGAGGTGTACTCACGCAGGGTCAGCAGCACATGCTCCAGACTAGCTGCATTGTGGGCATAATCCACCAGAACCTGAAAGTCGCTGTTCCCGGGTACCGGCTGCAGTCTGCCCGGTACTGTAATGTCAGCCAGTCCCCTGCGAAATGATTCTGTCGAGACCCCTGTCAACCCGGCACATGTAATAGCTGTCAAGGCATTATAAATGTTAAACTGCCCGGGAAGACCTACAAAAACAGTGGTCTCACCCCAGGGAGTCATCAGTTCAAACTCACTGCCTATTCTCCCATTCAAGGTTCGCTTCCTGATCTTGCTTGCGCGGATATCAGCGTTGTCTGAAAGACCAAACGTCAGGCACGGACTTTTCACCGCCGCTCTGACCGTTTCATAACAGTCAAGATCACGATTAACCGCAGCCAGATGGCAACGGTCAAAAAGCAGCAGTTTGGCTGCCAGATATGCTTCCATCGAAGGATGTTCATGCGGACCGATATGGTCCTCATAGAGATTCGTAAACGCGCCGACGGCATATTCACAGCCGTACACACGATCCAGCATCAGACCCTGCGATGAAACTTCCATCACACAGCTGTCCAGCTGACTGGCGGTCATCTCATCAAGTAAAGCCTGCAGATCATATGATTCCGGGGTTGTCCGCGAAGCAAACCGTACTGAGTCGCCAATAATGTTCGCCACGGTCCCGATCAGTCCGGTCCTCTGACCCTCAGCTTTCAAAATCGCGCGTGTCATGTAGGTTGCGGTCGTTTTACCTTTGGTCCCCGTGATACCCAGCAATTTCAGTTTCCCTGACGGATGATCAAAAAAACGATCCGATACATGCGCCAGCCCCCGGCGCGAATTTTCAACACGGACCCAGGGGACAGGCAGATCCGGGACCGGATCCTGGATCATAATCGCTGAAACATTCTGGTCCAGTGCCTGTCTGATATATTGATGTCCGTCAGTCACAAATCCCCTGACACAGACAAAAAGTGAGCCAGCGCGGGCTTTTCGTGAATCATAAACAACAGAATCAATATCAAGATCCAGATCGCCGCTGCTGGCTTTTATATTCAGGCCTTTTATGAGTTCTGCCAGTTGCATATCAATCAGATACTCCCATCTGTAAATTATATTCTGCAGCTGCTTTCTGCTGCCGCCACACACTTTAACTGTCCAACCGGTGTTTCACAGCTGCAGGCACTATTTAATCATCTATTGTAAACTTTCATTCAGTGCCAGGCAACCGTTTTTCAGAAAGTCAGCGAAGACACTCGTTTGATACACTGCAGCTCAATCATTTTCCGTATCCTGGGAATCCGCTTCCTGATCAGCCGATGAATCCGCTTCCTGATCAGTGCTGTCTTCCGGCTCGGGCAACACGGTATCGTCATCATGTTCATCACTGTCAGAATCCGTCTCATGACCATGTGTGAGTTCTTCCACTGTTTCAAAGCGGATGGATACAAGACTGCCGCGTTTCAGATGTGTCGGGCGAACAGTCTGATCTGCTTCTTGATCAGGATCAGTATCACCGGCGTTGGGATCTGCCTGCGGATCGGCATCATCTGCATCAGGGTCTTCCAGCAGATCGGCTCCGCTCTGGCTGTGATCAGGCTGCTCCGGCTCGTTCTGCCAGCTGAAAGTAGGCAGGGGGCTTTGCTCCACAGCCAGCCCCAGGCTGTTGCCGATTATTTCAATATTCAGGCCGCTTTCGGCTGCTGAACGAATACACTCATGAACATTTTTGCCGGTGAAGTCTGGTATAACCACTTCATCATCATCCGGCACATCAACCGGATATAGGAACACAAGACTTTTATCATGCAGCTCACTGCCTTCCAGCGGCCACTGAGCCTTCACCACCGTACCGGCACCCATGGCGCTTTCACCGGCCTGGGCCCTGAAACCGCGGTCTGACAATGTTCTGCTCGCCTGTGCATAGGTCATGCCGACCACATTCGGCAGTGGTGATTTTGCACTCAGCCTTGATATATCGGAATCGCTGTACACTCTGGCTACGCCCATATATTCCAGTATGCGCTCCACCATTCTCCCGTTCGCTGCAGCCGCGATACCTGATGAAAGCTTCTGGTCTTCTGGTTTATGCAGTACTACCAGCGCGACTATCTCAGGGTTTTCTACTGGTGCAACAGAGGCAAAAGATAAAGAATAGTAGTCGTCGGGATCCTGTGTTGCCTCTCCTGTCACTGAGCGTCCTTCCACATAGGTGGATGTGCTTGTCTTTCCCGCAACCGAGAAGCCTTCCACATAGGCACCCGTTCCTGTCCCGTAAAGCACAACACCTTTCAGCAGGTCTCTGATTCGGGCAGTTGTTGTTTCCGACAGCACCTTGCGGATTGTTTCAGGCTGAGTCTCACTGATCAGCTGGCCTTTGCTGTCAGTCACAGCCCTGACAACAGAAGGACGAACCAGGTTGCCGCCATTGGCGAAAACAGAAAATGCGGTTATCAGCTGCAGGGGTGTCACGGTTGCGCTTTCCCCGTACGAGAAAGTAGCCATGTCGAGCTCAGTCGGATTCGCGTGAATCAGACCTGTTGATTCTGCCGGCAGATCGATCCCGGTACGATCACGCAGGCCAAAACCATGAATATACTGGTAAAAACGTTCAACCCCAAGGCGCTGGGCAAGCTGGGCGAAGATCGGGTTGCAGGACCGCCAGAAAGACTGTTCTATTGTCTGC
>SLHU01000409.1 GCA_007135995.1 Clostridiales bacterium
CGAAAGGACCCGTAAACATGAAGAAAGCTGTTTCAATTTACTCAATCATCGTTGGTATCTCTATGATAGCCATGTGGCTCTTCTTTTTCTTCAGCGATAGTATTCCTGAACTGGAAACAGAACCGCTGCGCATCATGATGCTTCTGATGGCTGAAATCACAACAGCAATATTACTGATTTCAAGCGGGATTGGTATGCTGAAGCGTCTGAACTGGGCGTCTAATCTCAGTCTATTCGCATTGGGAATGCTGATTTATACCCTCATACAAAGCCCTGGTTATTTTTTAGAGATGAAAGAATATGCGATGGTCGGCATGTTTGCTGTTTTGCTGGTTTTAGCTGTTTATTTTGCAGCAAAGCTAGCTTTCAGCAGAAAGATCAAAACTTGATTTTATAAAAGCTGCTCCACCTCCACGTTCTGCCAGCGATGTCTGATCAGCACTAAACTGACTGACCGGCATGCAAAACATGTGATAAAATGAAAAGCAAATAAGGTATCCTTATTCAGACAATGGCAGCAGCATATAAGCGGGAGGGCAGAATGTGAAATCGGAACAGTATTTCAGATCGGCAGAAAGTCCCGAAGCTGTCGGCATCTCATCTCAGGCGATTATTCATTTCCTCGACGAAATAGAGTATAAGCGGCTTCCAATGCACGGCATGCTGCTGATTCGAAAGAACCAGGTTGTCTGCGAAGGATACTGGGCGCCCTATACGGCAGACAGTCTGCATCGTATGTACTCAATCAGCAAAAGTTTTGTCTCTCTGGCCGTCGGACTGTTGATTGACGAAGGTAAGCTTCGTCTGAATGATCGAGCTGCGGATTTTTTTCAAGATGAACTGCCACAGCCGCTGCATCCATACCTGGCACGCACCACCATTCGGGATCTGCTGATCATGGCAACGCCTCATTCCGAAAACGCATATGGTCGCGATGATCCTGACTGGCTCCAGGCTTTTTTCCAAAAAGAACCGTCTCATCCGCCGGGGACAATCTTTGCCTACGATACAGCCGCGACAGTCGTCTTGACCACCATTG
This sequence comes from Clostridiales bacterium, assembly GCA_007135995.1. Classification (GTDB taxonomy): domain Bacteria; phylum Bacillota; class Clostridia; order Saccharofermentanales; family UBA5734; genus SLHU01. The sequence continues at coordinate 1,040 of SLHU01000409.1, forward strand.
CGGAACGCATCAGCGGCAAACCATTTCTCGAATACATGCGTCCTGCCTTGCTTGACCCCCTCGGGTTTTCAAAACAGGCCTGGTGTATTCAGACACCCGAAGGTTCATCCTGGGGTGGTTCAGGTGTTTTATGCACACTTCGTGACATGGCCAAAGTCGCTTTACTTTGTCTTAATGAGGGCCGATGGAATCAAAAGCAGCTGATATCCCGGGAATATATACAACAGGCAACGTCCAGACAAATTGATAATTCACATCTTTTTGACAAGCATGGCTATGGCTACCAGATCTGGCGGCTTCGGGAAAATGGTTTTGCTTTCATTGGCATGGGCAGCCAGCTGGCGCTGTGTTTCCCGGATCAGCAGTTTATTTTTGCCTGCACCGCAGACACGCAGGGTCTTGGCGAAACCGGAACTGGTATTGTTGAAGCGATGTGGAAACATCTTTACCCGTCTCTATCCTCGTCAGCTTTACCACCAGATACAGCAAGCACCCGGTTAAACGATCGCCTGAATAATCTGGCAATCCTGCCTCAACCGGGTCTGCCCGATTCGGTCACTGCAGAGCGAGTGTCTGGTGTCTGGTACAAACTGGCGGCAAATCCGATGCAGATAACCCGGCTTCGTCTGATTTTTTCTCAGGAAGAGGGATGCCTGGCATATACCAGCGCACAAGGAGACCACAGCCTTCGCTTCGGACTTGGGAAACAGGTAATGGATACATTCCCGCAAAATAATTACTTTGGGTACCGAATCGGCCGGCCGGCTGGAAAAGGGTATAAATACCTGGCTTCGGCTGCATGGGTGGAGCCGGCAAAACTGAACTTGCTGGTGTATATCATCGATCATTATCTGGGGACGTTAAAAATCACGCTTGCATTTTCAGGCGATGAAATCGGTGTCTACATGACAAAGGCCGCTGAATGGTTTTTAGATGAATATGAAGGATTTGCCGGAGGACATGCTTTGCCGACTGACTGAAAAACAGCATTGATGCTTTGCAGCATCCGTATAAGACCGGCCTGTTCCTGGCCGATCTATTCTCATTGTTCAAGTGTACCTTGACATCGATTCTTTTTTTCAATAACCTTGCATTATACGAGAGATGAGCATCAACAACCCTTCATGATACGAGAGGTGAGCAAATGAATAAATCTGCTAACCAGATTTCTGAAGGAACGCCTCACCCGCTGGCTGAACATCGATGGGTGGTTCTTCTGGGAGGATTTTTGCTTTCATTGATGGGCGGTATGAGCTATGCCTGGGGATCATTCGTAGTGCCGCTGATACAGGATTGGGGATGGTCCGCTGCTCAGGCTAATCTTCCCTTCACCATCATGATTATCGTGTTTGCCATTGTCATGGTTCCGGCCGGCTGGATTCAGGATAAAATCGGCCCGCGGAAAGTAGCGACTGCCGGTGCTGTTATGTTTTTGATCGGTTACGGTCTGGCAGGCCTGCTGCGATGGATTCCCAGTCCTCTCTGGCTTGTATTTGCTTATGGTTTTATTGTAGGCATCGCCTGCGGTCTTACTTATGCCTGCATCGCGCCGACAGCCCGGAAATGGTATGCCGACCGACCCGGCTTCGCCGTATCTACCGCAGTCATGGGATTTGGTCTGGCGGCAGTTGTTTTCGCGCCGCTCAAACGGACCATGATTGATCTATGGGGTGTCGATGGCACCTTTTTCGTTTTGGCTCTCTTTGTCGCATTGGTCGCTATGGCGGGTGCCAGAATTTTAAAAAATCCGCCTGAGGGATACAAACCGCCACAGCGTCAACATAAAGCGGATCGCCAGCCTGTTGTTCGCATTGTACCGGTTGCCGATGTTATGCCAGGACAGTTTGTAAGAACACCTGTGTTCTATATCCTCTGGCTGGCACTCGCGATGGTTATCGGAGGAGGCCTGACGGCGATCGGACTGATCACTGCTTATGGTGAAATCCAGCTGGGTTTGGCGCCAGCAGTGGCTGCTACCGCGATTTCTGCCTATGCTTTAGTCAATGGTCTGGGCCGCCCGTTCGCCGGGTACTTTGCTGACCGTATTGGCACACTGCGCGTGATGACAACCATTTATGCCATCCAGGCCGTTGTTTTTCTGTCACTGCCCTGGGTGGCAGTCAATTTACCCTTGCTGATTGTTTGTACATTGCTGTTGGGTTTAGGCTACGCAACCACATTCGCTCTCTTCCCTGTCGTAGTAGCAGCTGGCTTTGGCACCCGCTATCTGGGAATTAACTACGGGTTGGTATTCAGTGCGTTTGGCCTTGGTGCTGTGACCAGCCTGATTGGTTCGCGGTTGTTAGACACAACAGGTTCTTTTACGCCTGCGTTTTTACTGGCGGGCGCAACAACAGTTGTCGGTCTTGTTCTGCTTTTGGTTTTACGCATAAAACTGAAAGTTCGCTGAACGGTCAATAGGACATATAACCGCTCCGTGACGGCGCACAATGACTTGGTACGTCAAACGTGCTGATGCGCCATATTTGCCTGCTGCAGCATAATCGGCAGCTGAGTATTTCGCCTATCCTGAAAGCTTGCGCTCAAATTTACGGTACAAAATAAGGATCCAGATAACAGACGTGATCGCCGCAGGCACAGCGTAAAGGTCGTTTTGCCCGACGCCCAGCCTTGCTATCCAGAAAGACGGCAGGACTGAAAACCAGTACTGGTGATTTGAGACAATGAAAAAGGGGACGGGAAGCCCCATCATCATGAGGCCGGAAAGCTTAGCCAGGGCCATCCCTTCAACTCTGTTGCTTGAAAATGATACCACCAGCAAGGCAACCGCAAGACTCAGCAGACTTGACAGCAGACTCACGATGATTAATCTGCCTATTGGCCAGTCAGTTAGGGAAAAGATGCCTGTAGCCAGCATGCCGGCGGGCACCGACAGAATACCTGGCATCAGCAGACGGGAAATGATATAGCCCGTTTTGCCTACCGGTGTAATCGCCATATAAACAGCAATATTTTCATCGTACTCAGTCAGCATGACCATCGCGGCGGCAAAACAGAACATGTAAGGCGTCATTAGATTGAGCATCAGATCAAAGAGAAGGTAATAATCGGCCAGCAGGAGCTCCCCGTCTAAGGTCTGAGCCAGCCACCGGTCGGCGGCAGGTACCGCGAAGCGGAAAAACAAACCCGCCAGAACAGGTGCCAGGCAGACTGCCCAGAGCATATCATCGCGTACGATCTGGCGGATGAAAACGCGAAAGGAAGAAAGAATCGCTTTCACAGTTTTGCACCTCCGAGTGTACTGAACATCTTTCTGATCACCTTATAGGCTAAATAGCAGGCCAATCCGGAAGAAACGAGCAGCACTGCAAAAGCGGGCCAGCGGTAGCGGCCGGCCACCATCAGTTCAATCATGCTGGCACCGGGATGGATCAGAAGCCAGACAGGCTGCCAGCCGAAAAGATAAGCCAGTGCCGGCAGGTTAATCGCAATCTGAAACGGTATGGTGCTTAGAATGAACTCATTGAGAGTGCTGCTTTTTGCGGCGAGCATCAACCCAAACGAAGAAAAAAGACATGAACCCATGAAAACAGCACTGATAAAATAGAAAGGCTGAAAAGAAAGACAACTGCTGACAGCAATCAGCAGCGCCGCCAGACTCGATATAAGCCCTATTGAAAACAGCTTTGACGCTACGTATTCCGATACTTTTACAGGTGATACAGCCAGCGCGTCCAGAACGCGCTCACTTTTCTCGTATAGAATGATCGCACCCATAAAAAACAGCCCCAGTGCCGCAGGATCTGTGAACACCATCGCAAGAACTGCGGTCTGCCGCCAGTCGCGGGGCAAAACATAAGCCACACTGATATAAAGCAGGCTGAAAATCAGATACAAAAAATAAAAACCATACTTATACTGAAACCTGATATCGCCTTTGGTAAGCTGTATGAACCTCATTGCAGCTTCCTCCCGGTCAGCTCAACAAATATATCATTTAGCGTTGGTTCGCTGCTGTGAATCGACAGCAGCTGATTATTCAAAATCAGCTGCTGCAGTTTTTCATCACTGCCTGTCTGATGCAGCAAAGCTTTCTGCTCAGACAGCCGATCATTTTCCCGAAAGGTATAGGTCACCTGGCTGGCACCACGTGACATAATCAGGTTTTTCGGCGTATCAAGTGCTTTCAGCTTCCCGTCAACAATGAACGCGACCTGGTCACACAGCTCAGTTGCGTCATACATGTTATGCGTCGTCAGAATGATCGTTTTGCCCTTTTCTTTTTCCTCCAGGATCATGTCTTTCATTAATCTGGCATTACGCGGGTCAAGGCCGGAAGTCGGTTCGTCAAGAAATAAAAGCGCGGGATCATGCAGCAGCGCTTTTATGAAATTGAGCCGTGATTTCATGCCTTTGGAATAGTCAGATATTTTTTTATCTGTATCTTTTAGCAAACCCAGTCTTTCCAGCAGGGGATCGGCGTCTCTTCTTTTTTTGTAAAGCGAAGCAAAAAAATCAAGGTTTTCCCTGCCGGTGAGTTTTTCGTATAAGCTCGAAAACTCAAAATCAACACCTATTTGCTCATAAAATGAATGGCTGCGAAACTTCGCTTCCTGTCCGCTCACCTGTACCTGCCCGCTGTATGTGGTCAGCAGGCCGGTCAGTATTTTCTGCAGTGTGCTTTTTCCGGCTCCTGAAGGCCCCAGAAAACCAAATATCTGACCTTTCTCCACTGAAAACGCAACATTACTGATAAATGGGTTTGCTGTATAGCTAAAGGTCAGGTTCCTAACATCAATCATGCTCTTACTCCCCGGTTAGCGGCAGACACGTTCATCTTCAGCTGATCTTCAAAAGGCTTTTATATGCGTCATTATTCTACCATGAAAAACCCGTCTTTCGTTGACATATTTCATGCGACAACGCTATAATGACGGCGACAGCA
>SLHU01000388.1 GCA_007135995.1 Clostridiales bacterium
AGCCGGGCCATCATCTGGGTAAATTATGTCACGCTGGCGGCGCTTCTGATTTTAGGCATTATTGCGTTTTTTATTATTTCCAATATGGTGCGGGTTGCCGTATTTTCACGGGCCGAGGAAATAAATATAATGAAATATGTCGGTGCGACCAACTGGTATATACGTGTGCCATATATTGTGGAGGGCGCTTTAGTCGGTTTGGCAGGTGCGCTTCTGGCCTGGGGCCTTACGAGTCTGGCCTATGACCGCATATTTGACTTGCTGATGGCTGGTGCTCAGCCGACTGATTTTCTGACGCTCATCAGCAAACAGGAGATTTCCCACCTGGTTTTACTGATTAACGCGTTAATGGGAATTGGGATCGGCGCGACTGGCAGTGCGGTATCTGTTAGAAAGCATGTAAAAGTATAAGCCGACATCAAATTGTCAACTGTGTAAATAAGATGTAATCTGCCAAAAATGTATTTGCCGGAGATTCAGGTATAATGAAGGCAAAGCAACTAGACCAACTATATAAGACGATCTGCTGATCTTAACTGGTATAAGGAGTCTTTTCGGTTATGACCATTCTGATGAAATCTATTCGACATCCCGGAAAACGTGTCAGGCAGGCATTCTGCTTAGTGATCGCAGCTGTGCTTTCTGCCAGTTTTGCATTCACGTTGCCAAGTGATCAGGTAGGTGCCAGTTCAACCGAACAAGCGTTGATGGATGCCCGTGAGAAGCAGGAAGCACTAGCTGAACAGCTGTCAGAGCTGCGGCACGAAAAAACACTGCTGAACCAGTCTCTCGAAGAATTGTCAGGGGAATTGGCCTGGCTCAATGACCGCAGCGAGGAGCAGCAGCAGTTATATCGGCTGAGAACGGAACAGCTGGAAGCGGCAATTGCTGAAATGGAGCTGGCTTATCGTGAATATGCCCAGGCTGAAGCGGATGTCATAGATAAGCAGGCGCAATACGTTGAACGTGTTAAAACCATGTTTGATCATCGTCATCGTTCCGTTTTTGAGGTATTCCTTGATTCCAGCAGCATCCAGGGATTTTTCACGACGCTGCAGTTCATGGCAATAGTGGCAGATACAGATCAGCAAATGCTTGATGAACTTGAGATTGCCAAAGATCATGCTGATTTGACCAGGCGGATAGCCCGGGAAACATCTGAAGAAATGGCCGGTGTGATCAATCAGCTCCAGATCGATATAGAGCGGATCAAAGCAGATGCGGAAGCGACCGCGCTCGACATGAATCAGCTGTCACGTCAGCTTTCTGAGCGTGAACTCGCAGAGGCTGACCTTGAGACTGAGTCTGAAAACGTGGGTGATGAGATCGCCCAGCTTCAGCGCCAGCTAGCAGCCGAACGGGCTGCCAGAGCAACAGCCGCAGCCGAAGCGACAAGGGCAGCCGAAGCGACACGTGCTGCGCAGGCCGCTGAAGCGACTCGTGCAGCAGAGGCAACGCGGGCCGCTGAGCAGGCAGCACAGGCCGCACAGGCCGCACAGGCGACACAGGCCGCTGAGCAGGCAGCACAGGCAACTGCAGCCGCCCAGCGGGAAGCAGAAGAGCAAGATCAGGATGACAGCAGCAGCGAAACGGAATCCGACAGCTCTTCGGACGGCTCTTCCGACAGCTCTTCGGGCGGCTCGTCCGGAACGGGTAGTTCAGGATGGACCTGGCCTGTCCCCGGACGCACTCATATCAGTTCCGGATACGGCGTCAGGACTCATCCGCTGGGCGGTTATAGAAGCATGCATACAGGTATTGATGTGCCGGCACCTTACGGGCATCCTATTGTTGCAGCATCTGACGGTATCGTTCTTCTGGTGCGTAATCCCGTTGAAGGGCGCAACACAGGCGGGTCCGGCTATGGAAACTATATTGTCATTGATCATGGCAACGGCATTTCAACGCTGTACGCGCATCTGAAAAATACACATGTGTCTCCCCTTCAGGAAGTAAGAGCGGGTGACCGCATCGCGACATGCGGCAGCACCGGCAGATCCACTGGCCCTCATCTCCATTTTGAGGTGCTGGTAGATGGACGCCATACCAATCCGCTTAACTACGTCAGGCGCTGACATCCCGTTTAAAGGGCAGTTGTTTTGCCTGGACGCGTGAAGTGAAAATGACACTTTTGAAAATGACCCTCTGAAGGGTACTGAGATTAAACGAATATCATACGCTGCAGTGACTGATCAGATATTACCTGATTGAGTCAGATGCAGCTGGCTGAATAGAAAAGAGGCTTGAATTGAAAGAAGATAATCAGAATCATCAAGAACACAATCAGCATCAGCAGGGACGATACCCGGCGCACGGCGAGGATGATTCTCGGCCGTTCCCGGATAACACCCAGAGTCAGTCAGGCGGCCAGTTCAGTCAGCAATATGATTCGGAGCCTGGGAGACAAGGACAGAAACAAGAGGCGTCAAAGCACCAGCTTTGGAAATATGCGGTAACCGTTCTGGTGACCGTTTTGATCACTTTTTCACTGACAGCAGGCAGCGGCCTGATGGTTCTGATGTTCATGCAGCCAGACCGTCTTCCAACCGTTGCTGATCCTGACGATCAGCTGGGTTTTCATTTCGCAGATAACGCTGAGAACAGAGAAGCGATCGGCAAGCTCTATGAAGTATATGAAGCCATACAGAATAACTACTACGAAGACCTGAGTGATGCGCAGCTGATAGATGCAATGGCCAAAGGTCTGGTCAACGAGATGGAAAGTCCATATACGATGTATCTGACGGCTGAACAAGTCGAACGGATTGATGAATCGATGAGCGGGCAGTACAGCGGCATTGGCGCGTACGTCACACTCAATCCGGACGGCTATGTGATGATCACCGATATTATTGAAGAAAGCCCGGCCGAAGAAATCGGCCTGATGGTAGGCGATCTGTTTATGGAAGTAGATGGTGAAGACGTATCAGATTTTGGTGATGTCAATGCTGTCGCCGCTTTAGTACGGGGTATTGAAGGCACGACCGTTGATCTTGTCGTTTATCGTCCGGGCATACAGGAATATGTTGAACTGACTGCCACCAGACGTGTGATCACAACTGAAAGCGTTGTTTACCGGATGCTGACGCCGGCAATCGGCTACATCCATATCAGAGAGTTTTCGCAAAATTCAGGACAGTATTTCGTTCAGGCCATGGAAGAACTTCAGTCCCAGGGTGCGGTGGAGCTCGTTTTTGACTTAAGGAATAATACCGGCGGACTGGCGAATGAAGTCATCCTGATGCTTGATTACCTGCTGCCCGAAGCAGTGATCGCTACGTTGCAGGGCCGAAGAAATGGTGAAGCATTTAGTGAAAGCTGGATGTCAGAAAAGCAGGTCGGTGTTTCAGAAGATATGCACTACGCGATTTTGATCAATGAAATATCAGCCAGCGCGTCGGAACTTTTTGCAGGCTGTCTGCGCGATTACGAAAAAGCGTCTTTGATCGGCAAACAGACAATGGGCAAAGGGTCAGGCACCATTACGGTCCGGCTTGAGGATGGTTCAGCGATTAACCTGACAAATTTCCTGTATTATCTGCCAAACGGTGAAAGTATTGAAGGCGTAGGTATCGCGCCCGATATCGTTGTCTCATTGCCGGACGATGCGTCTGGTCTGCCGGTTAACAGGATTCCGCAGGAGCTGGATGATCAGCTTCAGGCTGCTGTTGATTATCTGAATAACCGGGAAAGCCGCTAGACGGTCCCGGGGCACGCATGATGATGGAAGGATCCGGTTTGAGCTGCAGCTACAATCCCCTGGCATCTGTTTATGATCTGATCCAGAAAGAGTACCAGCCCGAGCGCTGGGCAGATTATATCGCGGCTATCAATCAGCGCTTTGGCCGCGGTCATACAGATGGAGACGGACAGGATGGAAAACCCCTGATGGCTGATCTTGGTTGCGGGACCGGCCGTTTTTGCATGGCCATGGCAGAGCGCGGCTATGATACGATCGGTATTGACCTGTCACCCGCCATGCTGGAGAAAGCTCAGCAGACATGGCTCACTGAAAAAAAACCTGTCTGTCCTTCTGATTGCGCAGATCCTCTTTTTATCAGACAGGACATCACCCGGTTTGAACTTTTCGGCACCGTCGATCTGATGGTCAGTCTGCTGGATACGCTGAACCATATCACGTACAAGCCTGACTTGAAGCGGTTATTCCGCTTAAGTGCCAATTACTTGAATCCGGGCGGGCTGTTTATCTTTGATCTTGCTACTGAGCATCATCTGCACAGGGTTCTAGGTAATCAGGTGTTTTATGATGATCAGCAAAGCTATACGCTGCTGTGGCAAAACACGTATTTGAAGCATCGCAAGGTCAGTATATCCGATCTCGTGCTGTTCACAGCCGATCAGGAAATGGAGACTTACAGAGACCAGAAAGGGACACCGGTACCGGCAGATTCTGATACACCGCCGCGCTACACGCGCCACGAGCTTCAGATTATTGAACGATATTACAGCAGGCAGGATATTGAAACAATCATTGAGCCTTTGCCCCTGACGCTCATTGCCTGCTATAATCCCTTCAGCACTAAGAAAGCAGAGAAGAATGCACAGCGGCATTTTTACGTGCTTCAGCGCCTGACCTCTGAATAGAAAGGTAAGGGATTTATGAATAATGGCCGCCAGCCGGCCGGTCATAAGCATGACAGGAGACAACCACTATGAAGAATAACAACCGGAGTCAGGATGAATCCGAAACGAACAACCTGAAGAACAATCAGACAACGTCAGATGAAAAACAGCACGCGTCTCTGATCACGGCCGATCAGGATCCTGGGGGTGATTATATTGTCAGGGCAACTGCGCTCGACAACACAGTCAGGGCCTTCGCCTGCCGGACCAGCCTGACCTGCCGGGAAGCGACAAGGATTCATAACCTTTCGCCTGTTGCCGCCACCGCACTTGGGAGACTGATGTCAGGATTACTGATGATGGCTCACGATCTGAAAGGTGATCAGGAATCAGTCAGCGCGCTGATCAAGTCGAATGGTCCGCTTCAGGGCATGACTGCTGTCGCTACTGGTGCCGGCACTGTCCGCGGATTCGTCAACCAGCCTGTCGTCGAAACAACCTATGCCAGACCCGGGAAATTAGACATAGGAGCGGCTGTGGGTGAAGGCACTTTGCGGGTGATTCGCGACGGCGGCCTGAAAGAACCTTATATAGGCCAGGTTAATTTACTGTCCGGAGAGATCGCTGAAGATCTGGCAGGTTATTTTTATCAGTCGGAGCAGATCCCCACAGTCGTGAGCCTGGGTGTATTGCTTGATAAGAACGGGATTCAACATGCAGGCGGTTTGATGGTTCAGCTGATGCCTGACGCAGGCGATGATATTGCGGCTTATCTGGAAAACAGGGCAGCCGGATTCCCAGAACTGACGTTCCTGCTGCAGGAAGGCTTTAATCCTCAGCAGCTGATTGACCTTTTTATCGGAGATCCGAACATGACGTGCCACAGTTTGAAAAGCTGCGGCTATGCCTGTACCTGCAGCCGGGAACGCATGATCCGCAATTTGACGGCACTTGGCGTAATCGAAATGAAAGAACTTGCAGATGATCCTGACGGTATTGAACTGAACTGCCATTTTTGCAGCAAAACGTATCAGTTTGCGCAGTCTGAAATACGCAATCTGCTGACTGCCATGCAGGACAGATGAAATCAATATTAAACTTATATAAGTGAAAACGGCTTGCATACAGAAGCGATTGACCCAAAAAGACACTTATTTTGAAAAAATGCTTGCAATTGCCAGAGAGCTGATATAAAATAGCTTTTGCGCGACTTTGACAGTATCAGGTGGCGCGCAGAGTGATGATATCGGAGATTGCCGTTGGCGGCCGCTGCGGAAGCAAACGGGTAACTTCGAAGGAGCAGTCCGATTCAGGAAATTGGACGGCGAGCCGACTGGCAGGACGCAGCGTAT
>SLHU01000059.1 GCA_007135995.1 Clostridiales bacterium
CCGTGTTGTCAAAGTGTTTAATCGCTTTGATTTTGAGCGAGACCGTTTTGAGACCGCCAATGAAGAACTGGCACAAAGAGGGGTATCCGCCGCGCGGTCAATGGCAACGATCCAGCCGCTGATTTTTCTTCTGATGAATGGCAGTATTGTGATCATTTTATGGATGGGCGGACATCGGGTCAGTGGCGGACAGGCGCAGGTTGGCGATATCATGGCCTTTGTCAATTATTTTCTGCTGATCTTGCAGGCAATGGGCATTTTATCGATGATTTTCATGGCCGGTGTCCGTGCCAGAACATCGCTTGATCGTGTCAGCCAGGTTTTTTTAATTGATGACGAGCTGCCGCATGAGGATGAGCAGACAACAGAAGTCCCGGCAGGATCACTCAGCATGGAGCATGTCTGCTACACTTATGAAGGACAAAAAAAACCGGTGCTGAATGATATCTGCTTTCAGATACAAGGAGGCCAGACGGCGGCATTAATCGGTTCGACCGGATCAGGAAAATCAACACTGATTGGTCTGCTGCCGCGCTTTTACGATGCTGACAGCGGCCAGATTCTTGTAGACGGAATCAGTGTGAAAAACCAGCTGAAAAATGTTTTGCGGAAAAAGATGGCTGTTGTCCCGCAAAAGTCTATCCTTTTCACTGGCACCGTAGAGGAGAATATGCGCTGGGGAAATCCGCAGGCGCGTGTGCAGGACATTGAGGAAGCACTGGAGATTGCCCAGGCCAGAGATTTTGTCATGGCCATGCCTCGTGGCCTTCAGACCATGATTGGTCAGGGCGGGGTTAATTTATCCGGCGGACAAAAACAGCGTCTTTGCATTGCCAGGGCCATTTTGCGCAATGCGTCCATTTTGATTCTGGACGACAGCACGAGCGCGATTGATATGACGACTGAAAGACGGCTGCGTGAAGCGCTGGCTGCGCACAGCCGTGATCAAACGGTACTGCTGATCGCGCAGCGGATTCATTCTGTTATGGATGCGGATTTGATTATGGTCATGGACAATGGCAGTCTTGTTGATCAGGGCAGTCATGACGAACTGCTGCGCCGATGTACCATTTACCAGGAAATCTTCAGGTCTCAGATGGGCCTTGATGCTTCCGGCAAGGAGGTGGTGTGATGAGCCAGAAAAAAGATAATCGCAAAACTGATTCATCAAAAGCTGCTTCTCAGGCGCCAAGGCCGCTCCGAAGCAGTGGATCTCCCGCTGTAGGCATGCATAGTATCGGCGGTCGTTTTGCCAACGACCAGAAACCAAAAAATATGAAAAAAACCATCAAGCGCCTCTGGACCATATTTGGTACTGAACGCTGGAAACTGATGATCATTTTTTTCATCGCCACCTGCGCATCGGGCGTTGGTCTGATAGGCCCCTGGCTCATTGGGCGGGCCGTTGACGCCATAGACAGTGCCGGCGGCGCGGTTGATTTCACTTCGCTGCAGCGAATTTTGATTTTGCTTGCGATCGCATACGCAGCCGGTGCCGCATTAATTCTCGTTCAGGAGTGGTGGATTGCCGGTGTCGCTCAGCGCGGCATAAAACTGATCCGCCGGGCACTTTTTGACCGGCTGCAGAAATTACCGCTTAAATTTTTCGACACACACACCCATGGTGAACTGATGAGCCGGCTGGCCAATGATGTTGATAATGTCAGTATGATGGTTTCATCGTCCACCACACAGTTGTTTTCAAGTGTGCTGATGGTCACCGGCTCACTGGGCATGATGCTCTATCTTTCACCGGTGTTGACCTTGCTGACCCTGATCACGGTTCCGCTGACGCTTGGTTTATCGAGCCAGATCGCGAAAAGATCACGCAAGGCGTTTCGTGAACAGCAGATTCAGCTGGCCGATCTGAATGGCCATATCGAGGAAATTCTGTCAGGGCAGGAAGTGGTGAAAGCTTTCAGTCAGGAAAAACATGTGATCAGCCAATTTGATCTGGTAAACGCGAACCTGCGTCAGGCAGGGATGCGGGCCCAGCTCTTATCGGGCACGGTCATGCCCATGCTGAATGTCATTACGAACATCGGATTTGTTATCGTTGCGACAGCAGGCGGGTTTCTGGCCGTCGGCGGGATCATTTCAATCGGTGTGATTGCCAGTTTCATTAACTACGCGAGGCAGTTTGCGCGGCCATTGAATGATATCGCGAACCTGTACAGCAATATTCAGTCTGCACAGGCCAGTGCCGAACGGATTTTCGAACTCATGGATGAAACCCCGGAACCGGTGGATGAACCGGGCGCGGAAGCACTGATATCTTCGGCAGGTGAAGTCACTTTTGAAGCAGTCGATTTTGGATATCTGTCAAATGTACCCGTTCTGGAAGGTGTGAATATAAAGGCAGAGCCGGGCAAGACCATTGCACTTGTTGGACCGACAGGTGCCGGGAAGACAACCGTTGTTAATCTGCTGGTTCGTTTCTATGACCCGGTATCCGGAACCATCAAAATAGATCAGAAGAATATGAAACAGTGGACAAGGTCAAGTGTTCGCTCCAGTTTCGGCATGGTACTTCAGGACACCCATCTTTTCAGCAGTACGGTCAGGGAGAATATCCGTTATGGCAGACTTGACGCCACAGATGAAGAGATTGTTGAAGCAGCCACGGCGGTCGGCGCAGATGACTTTATTCAGCGCCTTCCTGAAGGATACGATACAAAGCTCGATGAGTCGGGCGGCGGATTCAGCCAGGGTCAGCGCCAGCTGCTGGCAATTGCCAGAGCGGTGCTGGCTCAGCCGGCTATCCTCATTCTTGATGAGGCGACCAGCAGTGTAGATACGCGGACAGAAATGGTTTTGCAAAAAGCGATGATGCGTCTTCGTGAAGGCAGAACAAGCTTTATTATCGCCCATCGCCTGTCGACAATTCGAGACGCTGATGAAATTCTGGTGATTGACCAGGGCAGAATTATTGAACGCGGCTCGCACCAGCAGCTGATGCAGCAAGAGGGCTTTTATCACGATCTTTACAGCGGCCAGTTTGCGCTTCTGGATGACACATCGCAGAACTAAAAAGAGAAACAGAGCCGCTGAAGCTGATCAGCCGAAGATACGCCCGGGGACCTGGTCAAAATAAACCAGTCTATAACACAAAAAAGGAGCAGCCGGACACGCTCACACGAACGTGCCCGGCTGCTCCTGTTGTCTGTTTGGTTTTAACGCATCACCTGTGTTGAGAAAAGATGCCATCCCACTACCTGACAGGTAATGGATTAAACCATTTCATCCTCAGGCGAATCGGTCAGCCCTGTTTTCAAGCATCAGGTGTGTTGCTGACGCATTCCTGACGTGCCATGCGTCCACGACTGCCTTGCCGTGCCTCACGTGCCTCACGCCTTGCATCGCGTGCTTCAGGATCGGTTAAGCAAGACGCATCTCTGGCCTGCAGCTGCTGACGGATCTGCTGCCCAACACCTTCGCCCTTAGCGCCTGGCGACATGCCAAATCGATTGTTTTCCCGAAACTGTTCGCCCGAGAAAGAACACGCACCGTCCAGTGCCGGACATTCATTCGTGCCTTCTGCCAAAGCCTGGGTTTCAGACAAGGGCGTTTCACTTGTGTCAGTCTCAGCTGCCAGTGCCAGGCCGGAAACCAGTGCGACAATCAGAACAGATATCACAACCAGTGAAGACAGACTATACCATAATTTTTTACGCATATTCATCACCTCTTTCAAATTAAACGGATATGCAAGTAAGACTTGTATATCCAGCTTTTGCGTAATGGGTTGATGATGACAGTTTAAATCACAAATATATCATTTTGATCTCATCGGACAGGTACATGAAATATGATCTCATCAGACAACTACATCAATTTGATTTCATCATGCAGGTATATAAAAATCAAATTGCGTAAAGGATGTGCCATCCGATAAGACTGTAATGCGGCCGCCATGCGCCTCAATGATTTCCTTTGCAATGGCAAGGCCAAGGCCTGCTCCGGCCCGCTTGCCCCATTTCTGGTATTTATCAAACAATTTTTGTCTTTCCTGTTCGGCAATGCCCGGTCCGTTATCGCGAACGGTGACACGAAGCGTACCGCCTGATAAACCAGCTTTTAAGTCGATCTGCCTTTTATCACCGGCGAATTTTATGCTGTTGCTGAGCAGATTAAGTAAAACCTGACGAATACGTTTGCTGTCGAGGAAACCGGTCATCTTTTCATCAATCTGCAGATTCAAATGCTGCTGGTGATTTAAGCAAAGCGGACGAATTTCAGTTACAACAGATTGAATGAGCTTTGTTATATCGGTCATTTCCGGTTCAATTGGAAAGTCGCCTCCTTCCGCGCTGGCAAGGTCGATCAGGTTTTGCGTCAGCATCTCAAGGCGGTCTATTTCCTGCAAGGTGACATCGAAGAATTCGTCTTGTTCTTCTTCACCAATCACACCGTCTTGAACACCCTGGACAGACATCCGCAAAATAGTCAGCGGCGTCCGAAGCTCGTGCGCCAGCTGCGCGGTGAAGTCAAGCCGGGAGGCTTCCAGTTTATCGAGTTTGCTCAGCATGCGGTTAACAGATTCCGATATCAGCTGGAGCTCTGTTTCCTGATAAGCTTCAAGACGGTGGCTGTAATCGCCTGAGATAATACGATCTGCGGCAAGGCTGATATCCTTCAGCGGACGAAGCATGCTGCGGTACATGCGCGACATGACGACCGATGAAATCAGCCCGATCAGCAAAAAAGCAAGCAGAAGCGCACCGGATACCAGGGGCATCTGCTGGCGTATTGACTGGTCTGAAGCGGTGGGATCGCGATAAATGAAAAGCAGGCCAGCCGATGTTTTTTGCACACCGACCATAAGCGGAAACTGAAAAAGCGGCTGCCTGATGCTGACAATCACAGGCGTGACGGCTTCCTGCCAGAATTCTGACAGCTGCTGCTCGTCAAACCAGGTTTCCAGGTCGCGCGCCATCCACAAGCTGGTCTGAAAGGATTCATGCATCCCTCTGCCTGGACTGCCACCTGACCCGTGCATGCGGTGTCGGCTGTCAGTCAAGTCTGCATTATTTTGTGAAATACTATCGTCAGATGCTGCTTTTGCATTGGCAGACGGCAGGGATTGCATCAGATATATATTCAGGTTGTCGCTGATGCTGACGGAACGAAGCTGCCGGTTCATCTCCTGCAGTGAAGCTTCTCCCAGTGCTACAGCTTCAATCAGATCGGCTGTTACACGCGTTCTTGCTGTCAGGTACGCTCTTTCACTGATCACCTCAGAATAATAGAGGGCAGATAAGGCTAACAACGCCAGAAACAAAAGGCTGATCAGACTGATCAGCGTATATCTGATGATAAAGCGGCGGAAAATGGTTGGCTTCAATACAACACCTCCAGTCGATAACCAAGACCACGTACGGTTCTGATTGAGAAACTATTTGTCTGACCATGACTGAACCGCAGTTTTTTCCTGAGACGATCAATATATAAATCTACCACTCGAAGCTCACCCTCAAAATCAATGCCCCAGATATGATCAACAATCTGTTCGCGTGTCAGTGTATGGTTTTTATTCTCAGCCAGAAGGCTGAGCAGCTGAAATTCCCGTTTCGGAACAGGAACAGGTTGATTATTCAGCAAGACGGTCTGGGTATCATAGATGATCTTCAGCTGCGTTGTTTCGGGCTGGCCGATCACAATATCATCGTGACTTAAAACCGGATCTTTAACACCGGCGCCAGCCGCGGCGATCCGTTTCAGCACCGCCTGCACGCGTAAGACCAGCTCATTGGGATCAAACGGTTTAACTAGATAATCGTCGGCGCCGCTTTGATAAGCTTTTGCTTTATCAAGCATGTCACTTCGCGCGGTCATCATGATAACCGGTAAACCAAGCTCGTGCCTGAATGTTTTGACAAGATCCTGGCCGCTGCCGTCGGGCAGCATAATATCAACGATGGCC
>SLHU01000019.1 GCA_007135995.1 Clostridiales bacterium
CCGGTGCCGGTCTGGGCACAACCCAGTAGATCTTTTCCAGCAAGAATCGGCGGAATTGCCTGCTCCTGGATGGGAGTGGGGATTGAATACTTTGCCTGTTCCAGTGATTTGAGAATGGGTGAAATGATATTCAGATTTTTAAATGACATATTTCTCCTTGATGAGACGCAAAAACAGTAATGTTCCCGGTCGCTCGTCTTATTTATCTATTTGCTTGTTATTTCCTATCTGCCACAAAAGCATGAATGGACAGCTCATCAATTGTAGCACGGATCAGCTGTAATTCATATAGGCGTGAATGGGTTGTCATTCGGTGTCGGGTTTTATCTGATGTAAGGCGGCTTATATTGAAAAGGATGACATTCGGCAGACATGCCTGGCTGCAGCTTAAAACGCCATATCAGCGTGCCCGGAGGTGTCCGGGAGATCTCAGCACATGTCAGTGCCTCAGATCAATGGCAGCAAAAACAATTACCTTCTGCAGACACGCAGGTTGCCCGCTGTCGTGCTGACAGGTGACATTGATCTGAAAACAAGACAAAATCGTAATATAATGATAGGCAAAGCACCAGTAAATAAGGTAAAATTAATTTTATATTGATTATAATGAAACCATGTTTGCGCACAGCTTATTTTGTAGAAACACATATCACGCGGCCGTGACAGGGTCCAGTTCATTCATTGGGCCCAATGGAAGAAGGTGTTCCATGCAGTTTTTCAAACTTTACCTGATTGCCATCGTTGTCTTTACCCTGATCGATCTTATCTGGCTTCTGGTTATCTCCAGAAAGCTCTATAAAAATAAAATCGGTCATTTAATGGCAGAAAAAGCCAACCTGGCGGCAGCCGTTGTGTTCTATCTTATATTCATTGCTGCCATGGTGTTTTTTGTCATCAGCCCTGCCGTGGAGAAACAGTCTCTGCTCTATGCCCTGGGGGCCGGCGCTTTTTTCGGACTGGTCACCTATGCCACTTACGATCTGACCAACCTGGCAACGCTTAAGGACTGGCCGCTGTCTATCACTGTTATCGATCTGAGCTGGGGTACATTCATCACAATGGCCACCAGCGTCGCAACAACTTGGATTAACGGGAGGTTATCATGACACATTCAAATACTATATCATTAGACACGATCACCAGTGAACGGATTTACCAGGCCATCTTGCATGGTGCTGCCAGTATCCGCGACAATCATCAAGAGTTGAATCGTATTAACGTGTTTCCCGTAGTTGATTACGATACGGGCAACAACCTGGCACATACGATGAATTATATTCTCAGTCATACAACCGCACATAAAAATGTCAGGGAAACACTTCGCGAGATCGCCCGCTCTGCCCTGATCAGCGCCAGGGGCAATTCCGGCGCTATATTCTCCCAGTACTTTAACGGGCTTTACCTGGCCAGCAGTGACAGTGATACCCTGACGCTGGGAGAACTGGCCGCCTGTTTTCACACGGCTTATGACAAGGCTTATAAATCTCTGGAAAACGCAGTGGAAGGTACCATCATCACCGTGATGCGTGCCTGGTCTGCCGAGTTTAATGACGCGCTGAAGCAGTCCCTGTCACCGCAGGAAATGTTTGAAACAACGCTGGGCAGGATCAAGACAGCCCTCGATGATACCAGTCAGACTTTAAGTGAGCTTAAGGATCTGGGTGTGGTCGATGCTGGCGCACTGGGCTACTATTATTTTATGGAGGGCTTTGTACAGGCTTTGCTGGGGAAGCGGACAGCTGTGCCGGATCGAGCAGCCGTTTCCATCTCGTCCAGCACACATACGGACGTACATCTGACTGGTGAGCAGGCTCCTATTACCTATCGTTACTGCACAGAAGTCCTGCTGGAGACACAGTCGCTGGATGAAGCTGCTGTGCGGTCTGCCCTTTCCCGGCTGGGCGATTGTCTGCTGGTGGCCTCGGCAGACAACCTGGTCAGAATCCATCTGCATACCGATACCCCTTGGGAAATGGTCCGCCAGGCTGCCACCTATGGCAGCATACTGGAACAGAAAGCGGATGATATGGTTTTGCAAAATCATCTGGCCGGACCGAAAGAGAAAAAAATTGCCTGCGTCACTGATTCTATTGCCGATCTTCCGCGCGACTATGTATACGAGCACCGTATTTTTCAGCTGCCGATCAACGTGATGATCGGGTCTGTCAGCTATCTGGATAAGCTGACCATTGACCGGGCCTATCTCTATGAGCACCTCGGCCAGGCTTCTTCCGCCCAGCTTAACCAGGAACAGATCCGCACTTTTTTGCAGCCGATACTCGATCATTATGATGAGGTCCTCATTCTGACGGTTTCATCTAAAATGAGCGGTACTTACGACCGCTATAAGGAAGTAATCGGACAGCTGGGAAAAGACGCGGATCGTATCGCGCTGATTGATACCCGCGTTAATTCAGGTGCCCAGGGACTGCTGGTACGTGCTGCGGCCGAGATGATATCAGACGGTTTGAAGCTTCAGGATATTGTCACATCACTGGAACAGCTCAAGACCAAAACCAAGATTTTCGTCAGCGTTCTGGACATTGAGCCGATGGCACGTTCCGGACGCGTCTCGGAAAAAATCGGCAAGCTGCTGATTCGGCTGCAATTCAAACCGCTTGTCTCCATTGACGCGGCGGGCAGCGGCACAATTCGGGGCGTTGCGTTTTCTGTGAAACGGAACAGAAAGCTCTTGCTGCGCACATTGAAACGGCAGCGCATCGGAGATTATGTGATTGTGCATGCCGACGCAGAAGATCGTGCTGAAGCACTGCGCGGGGAAATGGTGCGCATGACCGGGCGTGAACCGCTTTATATCACAGACGTATCAGCTGTCATTGCCTTGTTCGCAGGCAAAGGCTGTGTCGCTGCCGCTTATATGGAAAAAGAATAATAGAGGTGAGCAGATGTACTATTTAATAACAGCCGCCATTCTGTTTGTTTTCTTTGTCATAACCTTTGTGATTGCCCAGATGATGAAAAACAACGGGATTGTTGATATTGCCTGGGGCACTGGATTCGTGCTTGGGGCCGTGGCCAGCTGGCTGCTGGGTCAGCCGCAGGGAACGGTTCCTCTGGTCATCACCTCACTGGTGGTGGTCTGGGGTGTGCGCCTGACTTTTTATCTCGCCCGGCGTAATCTGGGCCGGCCGGAAGACTTCCGGTATGCAGACATGCGGCGCAGATGGCCCAGCCAAACCTTTTATCTGCGCATGTTTTTCCAGATCTACCTGCTTCAGCTGGTGTTGAATTATCTCGTCAACCTGCCCGCTATCGTGCGCAATCTGGAAGATCTGCAAGGCTGGAACTGGCTGGCCACAATTGGTCTGGTCATCTGGCTGACTGGTTTTATATTTGAATCCGTCGGTGACAGCCAGCTTAAGACATTCAAGGCAGATCCGGCCAACAAGGGCAAGTTAATGACGCGCGGCCTTTGGCGTTACAGCCGCCACCCCAACTATTTTGGCGAAGCAGCTCAGTGGTGGGGGATCTGCCTGATAGCTATCAGTGATGGCCGCTTCATCTGGCTGCTGATCAGTCCGCTTGTGATTACGCTGTTTTTGCTTTATGTCTCCGGTGTGCCGATGCTGGAAAAAAAATATGCCGGCAGACCAGACTGGGAAGCGTATAAAGCCGTTACCAGTAAATTCCTGCCGCTGCCGCCCGGGCGGTCTTAACTGCATTATTCCCCAGAGGACCCCGGTTCCATTTTCTTCTCTTCACCACGAAACAAACGACTGATGTTTTCCCGGTGCGACCAGATTACAATCACAGCAAACAAAAGGGTGATGACTGTTTCATATAAGAGGTCCTGACCGCGCATAAAGCCAATCAGCCAGGTGACAGCCGGCAGCAGCAATGCGCTGACCAAAGACACGACCGACATGGTTCGTGAGAAATAATAATTCAGGATGGCCAGCAGGAGCAAAATCAGGAATGCCAGCGGGTTGACCAGTAAAATGATGCCCAAAGCAGGCATGACGCCTTTGCCGCCGCGAAAAGCAAAATAAACCGGGAAGATATGCCCGATCAGGACAAACAGGCCGGTCAGATAACCGGGATCAAGAAAGAGCGGGTCCGCTGACAGATGAAACATCAGCCGGGCGATGATAACGGCAAGGATCGCTTTGCCCATATCGCCCAAAACAGTCAAAAGGGCTGCTTTCTTGCCATATACCCGCAGCATGTTGGTCATGCCGGCATTGCCGCTGCCTTGCTGGCGGATATCTTTCAGCCGCAGTAAACGGGTCACCAGAATAGCGCTGTTGAAGCTTCCCAGCAGATAACCGGTCAGGCAGATCAGTAAAGCTGTCAGATAAAGTGGCATAAAAATTACCTCGTATCCCTGGTTTGTCTTATAGAAATATCATAGCGCGGTGCTTCAGGTTATAGCTGGAAGGGCTGCAGATCACCGGCATACGGACTTGACTCAAAACGACAAGGCGATTCAACGGCGCGGGGGTCTTTTTCCCGGGTCAGCAGCTGCATCAGCTGTGTGTGCAGCCGGGCACGGACTCCTGCGTAGTCCGGGTCTTCAGCAACATTGGTCAGATAATCGGGGTCTCGGGACAGGTCGTACAGTTCGGCGGACGGCCTCTTGCCGAAACCAAGCTGAAACAAGGGCCTGACGGCTTCCTCTTTGCGGTGATGGATCATCCAGGCCTTGGTAGGACTGGCATCCAGATCCGGGTAAGCGGTGTATGTGTCCCAGTGCAGCGTATCGTAGGATGGCGGGATCGTGTCCAGGTCGTCCAGGCCGCACGGATCCCCCATAGGCCAGCGGTCTGGTTCGAAGTTGATAATATAAAGATGGTCACGGGTCCGGATTGAACGCTGCGGGTAAGGCAGGTTCCCTTCGCGGGCCAGGTGGACGTGACGTTCCCTGCCTGTGACAACATAAGTCCGTTCGTTGTCAATCTGACCGCTGTCAGGATGCAGCATCAGCGGCAGCAGGCTTTTGCCGGTCATTGTCTGCGGCACCGGCATACCCGCTGCTTCCAGATAAGTAGGTGCCAGATCCATCAGGTTGACAAAGTCTTCAATTACGCGGCCCGGCTGTATCTTTCCGGGCCAGCGCATGGCCAAGGCAACATCACAGCCAATGTTATAAAGATTGCATTTAGCCCGCGGCAAACCAGGTATTCCGTGATCACCGCTGACAACAACCAGGGTGTCATCCAGTTCGCCGGCTGCCTCGAGGCGGTCCAGAAGGACGCCCAGACCGGCGTCGAAGGCCTGGCATTCTCCCAGATAATCGCAGAAATCTTCGCGCACATCATGCACATCAGGCAGGAATGCCGGCATGCGGCCAGTCAGATCGTCGGGGTTGAGTCCCCATATGACCTGGCCTGAACCTTGTTCCCACGTACGGTGGGTGTTGGTCGGCCCCCACCAGTAGCAAAACGGCGTGTCTTTTGGTCTGTCTGCCAGAAACGCGTCGAAATTGAGGCCCACCTCATCGAGCAGCTCAGCTTTGGCCGCTGCAATTCCGACCTTTTCAGCTTTTTTGCTGACAAAGTGTGAAAAAGAGTTGAAATCATGCCCCGCCGGCTCATAGTTTGTCCGGCTGCCGCCATATGGTGCATTATAACTTTTACCAGGTGCCCAGACCTTGTATGTGTGACCTATGTGATAACCTTGTTTTTCAAGCTCAAGCGGGTAGGTTGGAATGGCTTCGTCCCAGACTGCTCCGGTCAGAATCGCACCAAGACCCGTCTGCCAGAAATACTGTCCCGAGAGCACGGCGCTTCGGCAGGGCGTACAGCTGGGTGCAGGCACCATTGCCCGGGTGAACAAGGCCCCCTCGCTGGCGATACGATCAAAATGCGGCGTCCTGATCAGGTGATTAATTGAACCCGGACCCTCAAAATCGGCGTAAGCACTGGCATAACGGCCCCAGTCATCGGCAAAAGCAAACA
>SLHU01000277.1 GCA_007135995.1 Clostridiales bacterium
GATCAGTCGATTGTCAGCTTCAGGCAGATTGGTTCGTCAGTATTTAGGTTGAGACCTGTTTCAATCACAAGCCCTTCTGGTGTCTGTGACCAGCTGATGTTTTGGTCAAATCCCAGCAGGCAGATGTCTTTGATCACGCCATTGAATATTTTGCTTTCTTTTTTCATTGACTGGATCCGAACCTGACCTGTTTCAGGCCATTTGAGCACGGTTGCGTAAAGATAAGGCGCGTTATAGGTAAAGCGGATATCTTCCGGTGTAAATGTCGCCCGGTTCACATCGGTAAACGCGCCTTCCGGTATTTCGGTTTCGCCTTCGCCGAAGACCGTCCAGGTGGTGGTATCGTAGATGGCTTCGCCATTCGTTTTGAGCCACTTGCCGATGCGCAGCAGTACCAACTGTTCCTCTTCAGTAATCGTCCCGTCGGCGCGAGGTCCGATATTGAGCAGCAGGCAGCCGTTTTTGCTGACAATATCAACCAGATCGCAGATCAGATCGGTCGCGTCTTTAAACTGGTTATTCTCCGTATAGCCCCAGGAATTTTTCGCGATCGCTGTGTCGTTTTGCCACAACTGGCGGCGAATGTTACTGAGTTGGCCGCGTTCAATGTCAAAAACCGCTGTATTAAGAGCAAACGCGTCGTATTTATAATTAATCGCGACTTCCTCGCCCCATTCCGCGGCCCGGTTGTAGTAATAAGCTGCCAGTTTTTTCAGATAAGGCTTAAAAGCCTGATTTAAAATCCACCAGTCGAACCAGAGTACTTTTGGCTGATATTTGTCGATCAGTTCACATGTACGCATCAGCCAGTCCTCCAGGTGCGCCTGGCTGGGCCCTGGTGAAGCGACATCATGCGTTGTCTTATCACTTACATCTGGTGAAGCATAACCGTAGGGTTCCTGGAAGCTGATGTTCTGCAGACCCGAATCGAAGGTGCGTGCGCCATTGAAAAACCAGTAATTCTCCGCCCGGTGACTGGAGGCGCAGATTCTCATGCCTTTGGCTTCCACAGCATCTTTCAGCAGACCTAAAATATCCTTCTTGGGCCCCATTTGAGCCGCGTTCCAGTCGGACAGCTGGCTGTCATACATCTGAAAGCCATCGTGATGCTCCGCGACCGGCATCACATACCGTGCGCCTGACGCGGCAAAAAGGCTGGCCCACTGCTCCGCGTCAAATTTCTCTCCCTTGAACAGGGGGATAAAATCCGCATAGCCAAATAACTTGTGCTCACCGTAAGTTTCCAAATGATGTTTATATTCAGGACTGTCTTCAATATACATGTTTCTCGGGTACCATTCACTGTTAAAAGCGGGGACGCTGTAGGCACCCCAGTGAATAAAAATACCGAACTTGTCGTTCTGATACCACTGCGGAACCGGATGCTTTGACAATGACGTCCAGTTGTCTTCATAGGGACCTTGCCGGATGACACGATCAACGGAAGATAGATTGCTTTTTGAGTCTGACATGGAAAATACCTCCTAAAGTGAAACGTTTCGCTCTGACATTTTTATTGTAACATGAATCAACTGACTGTCAACGCATATTAAAGCTGTCAGAGACAGAATTTCAAGCGTATCAAGCTTTATCACAGCATCTGATCACAAGCTGAAGTTCAGCTTTCAGCAAATCTGATATGGTAAGATAGTAGTAACACAGCTTGCATTTTGCTTGCGCTGCTTTTGTACCTGTAACGGGTATCTTTTCGGATGAACCTTTTATTAATGTCCGAAAATAACCGCTGACGCGACAGCTTAACCGCAAAAACACACTTGCTTTCATCAGGAACCGGATATTCACTGGGATGAAAAACAGAAGGGAACATGCATTATGAATCTGGATAAACCCAATGTCATCATGATTATGGCAGATCAGTTCAAAGCAACCGCCAGCAGGCTTTACCGGGAAAAGACTTGTCACACGCCCCATCTGAAAAAACTGGCAGAAGAGGGAGTCTTGTGCCGGCACGCCTTCACACCTCACCCGCTCTGCGTTCCTGCCCGGGTCTCTTTGTTTACCGGACAATATCCGCATACGCATGGCGCCAGAAGAAACGAGACCCTGATGCCAAAAGGAGCGGTACACGCTGTACAATGCTGGAAAGAGGCAGGATATGTGACCGGACTGATTGGCAAAAACCACTGCTTTGAACGAAAAGAGGATCTGGATCTTTTTGATGTCTGGTGTGAAGTGGGTCACCGCGGACTGCCAAATGAAAATGCTGCTAAGGGCATGGACTGGTGCAGGCCGGAGGCGGGAATCAACCAGGCACATGAGACCAGACGCAAAATGCCCGATATTCATCCTGCGTTTTCCTACGCAGTGACAAACTACCCGAAAGAGGATTATGCTACAGGCTTAATTGCGGGGCAGACCCTGCAGTTTCTAGAAGAAAACCAGGACAATCCGTTTGCGCTCTGGATGTCTTTGCCGGACCCTCATACGCCAATAGAAGCGCCTGCGCATTATGTCTCTATGATAGAAGAAGAGGGCATTTTGTTTCCGCCCTGGTCAGAAGAAGAACTTGAGAAGATGCCTGAAAGAAATCGTGTGTATTATGAGATGATGGGTATTGCCGATGCATCAAAAGATGATATCAAAAAGCTCATGACGGTCTATTATGCCATGATCCGGTTCATCGACGATGCAGTGGGGCAGGTCGTAGCCAAACTTGAACAGCTGAACCTTCGGGAAAAGACGATGATCGTTTTCTGCTCGGATCACGGCGATTTGACCGGTGAGCATCGCATGGCGGATAAGGGCGGGCTGTTTTATGACTGTTTGACGCGCATCCCCATGATTTTTTCCTGGCCTGGAAATATTCCGTCAGGCATCACAGAGGACAGCATGGTGAATCTCGTTGATGTTGTTCCTACTATCTTAAAACTCCAGGGATTGAACATTCCGGCGTCTATGCAGGGAAAGCCATTGCCTGTCCTGTCAGAGGAAGCGCCAAGGACGGTGACTTTCGCCGAGTATGGTGCCGGAGGTCCTGCTTTCAGGCTAAAAGACCTTGAAACTTTCCCGGAGGTTCACGGTACACAGGCACAAATGAAGTCCCTGCAGTGGCGAGAAGCCGAGGGAAGAAGAAAAATGGTCCGGACCAAAGCATGGAAATATGTGTATGATCCCATGGACGAGGATGATGAGCTGTATGATATGGTGAATGATCCCTGGGAACTGGATAATAAAGCCGCGGACCCAATGTTTGACAAGGTCAAGCATGAAATGCGGCAAAAACTGCTGGACTGGAGCATTATGACAGAGGACGCAAGACCGGTGCCGCTGCCGTGATACTTTTCGGTTGATAATACAAAGAGACCCGAATTAAGAAAACTTATTCAAGTATCTATCTGAAAATCGGGCTTGACAATATAAAAACAGCATGCTATTTTAATTACGTAACTTAGTTAATTAATAGATTGTGTAGGTTTTTATGCTTCAAAGTGACATCAAAAACATGAATAAGCGAATTGTGTTTGACCAGTTTCGTGATCATCGTGAGCTGACGCGTGTTGATGTATCCCGGCGAACAGGTATCAGTATGCCATCTGTTTTAAAAGCAGTCCAATCGCTGATTACGGCACATATCCTTGTGCCCTCTGGTGAAGAGGATACAGCTCTTGGCAGAAAACCCCTGAAACTTCGTTTTAATGCTGATGCCATCTCTGCTTTTGGTGTTGAGTATGAGGGCGACCGCCTGTCGATTGGTCTGGTTAAAATTGACGGTACGGTTGAAAAGCACTTGAGCGTAAAAGTCGCACATCAATTTGATGAACAGCTGGCTGATCATATCGTCAGGGGTGTCAAGGATATCCTCACGCATGTAGATATTTCGAAAAGAGTCATTGCCGGTGTCGGGATCGGGATTCCAGGCGCGGTTAATCCAGAAGAGCATCAGATTCTGTTTGCCCCGCTGATTGGTATTAATGAAGCAACATCAGCTCAGCCTGTTATTGAAATAGTCCAGAATGCTCTGAACTGGCCGGTTTTTATAGAAAATGATGTCAACACGCTGGCGATTGGTGAGCTGATGACGCGCAGATCAAGAGGAAACTGTCCGGATGATCTGCTTTTTATATCACTGGGCACAGGTGTTGGCGCTGGTCTGATCCTGAACGGTGAACTGCGTCAAGGCGTCAGGCATCTGTGTGGAGAAATAGGATACTACGCTAATCATATTTCTGATTTTAACTCCCGGCAAGATGAGGGATGGCTGGAAAGTCAGCTTAATACAGATGCACTGATGAAAAACTTCTCTTTTGATCTCGCGTCTCATACACCCTCGCCGACGCTTGTAGACCACGTGGCCAAAACACTGGCACCGGCTATTGCTAATTATGTAACGTTTCTTGATATTGAAACAGTTATTCTGGGTGGTGTTCTGGTCGAGTCTTTTGGAGAAGCGCTGATCAGCAGGTTGTCTGAAGTCACCAGTCAGCTTGTCTTAAATCCGCTGAAAATTGAAAAACATATTGCTCAAGAACCAGGCATTGTCGGCTGCGCAACGGTTGTCATCAACCAGCGCCTGAACGAACTGATCTGATTGGCGGATATGATCAGTTGCTGCAACCTTTTCTGGCAGAAAGGGAGATGTTATTTTGGCTAGATACATAAATAAGTTAATTAATTATATAAATGAGGGAGTTGTTTTATGAACTATATGCGATCCAAAATCGAAATTATGTCAGAAGATGAGGTGCTGCAAATTCACACCTCTGCGCTGAACATACTAGCTAAAACAGGTTTTCATGTTCCCAGTGAAGTCTGCCTGAAACGCTGTGAAAAAGCTGGCGCTGTCGTTGACTACGACACACAGGTTGTCAGGATGCCTGTCGGGCTGACTGAGCAGCACGTTGAGAAGATGCGCCGCCTGTCAAAGCCGCTTGCTTCCGAGACTGCCAGATTACACGGGAGTATATCCACGCAGGTGTTCGTGGTTGATTATCTGACAAAATCTCGCCGTTACGGATCAACAGATGACATCATGAAAGGTATCGCGCTGGTTAAAGGCCTTGATAATATCCCTCACTGCAACGCCGTGGCAATTCCATCGGATGTCGATGCCAGAGTGACTGATGTTTACAGCTATAAGCTGTTGATGCAGTATTCTGAAAAACCCGGCGGCACCTATATCCTCAGTCGTGATACTGCTGACGCAATCATTGATATGAGCGAAATACTGGGCAGGAAGGCATTTTATTTGTTTGAGTCTGTCAGCCCGCTTCGTTTCCGCAGAGAAACGCTGGAAATGGGTCTGCTTTTCGCCGATCGGGGCCATGATCTTGGGATCGCGCCGATGATAATGGGCGGCATGAGTGCGCCTTTGACAATGGCTGGTTCGTTGACGCTTCTAGTCGCTGAAGTGCTGGCCAGCCTGTTTTTGGTTTACGCATTGAGCGGCAATATGATCTGCCATTTTGGTCATGGCAGCCATACGAATGATCCCCGGACCATGATCTGCTCTTTTGGGTCGCCCAACCAGGCCCTGATCGCCGTGGGCACAGCTCAGATGGCGCGTTTTTACGGGATACCGAGCTGGTCGAATTCAGGTCTTAGTGACGCGCTGCTTCCCGACTTCCAATGTGGATTTGAGAAAACGCTCAGTGCGCTCATGGGCAGTCTGGCTGGTTCGGTCGGCATCGGCTGCCAGGGGATCGCAGGGGCTGACCAGGGATTTAGCTTTGAGCAGCTGCTGATCGACAATGAATGGCTGGATGCCTATAACTATGTTATATCTGGCTTTGAAGTCAATAAGGAAACAATCGCTGAGGAGCTGATTCATGAAATTGGCATTGGCGGTCATTTCATCGCTGAAGAGCATACAGTGGCGCATTTGAAAGACAGCTGGTGGCAGTCGAAGCTTTTTCAGCGCGAGTATTTTGATAACTGGCTTTTTAAAGGC
>SLHU01000040.1 GCA_007135995.1 Clostridiales bacterium
AACCGGCCGGGGCAATCCGCTGGGCGGACCGGTACCAACACTGAAAATCGCGTCTAATCATGATCTGGCAGTTCGAAAAAGCAACTGGATTGATTTTGACGCCAGTTCCGCACTGGCGGGCGAATCAGCCTGGAACAGTCTGGACAGCCAGTTCATTCAGCAGGTGCTGGATGTTGCCGAGGGCAAATTGAACACAAAGAACGAAGTGAATGACTACCGTGAGATCGCGTTTTTTAAGCAGGGTGTTATACTATAGAAATATAAAGTCAGGAACATAAGAAACACAATGTCAGGAACATATCCGGTGTGCACACGCTTCATATGCTTACAGAAGGGAGACGTATGACTGAACTGAGGAAAAATACCAAAACAGCTTAGCAGCAATCTGCTTTATTATGCGAAAGGAGACAAGCGGCTTGCTCCCCCACAGCGAATACCGGGGATTGTGCCGCTTAAACAATTTTGATGAAACCTTTTATGGACAAGGACTTTCTGTTAGAGACCGCAACATCGCAAACACTCTTTCATCATTTCGCTTCCGAATGGCCGATCTGCGACTATCATTGCCATATCAGTCCGGATGTATTAGCGGAAAACAAGAATTTCAGTGACCTGGCCGATGTCTGGCTGGGCGGTGATCACTATAAATGGCGTGCCATGCGTCTGGCAGGCATACCAGAACGCCTGATAACAGGCGATGCTGATCCGGAAGAGAAATTTATGGCCTGGGCAGAGCTGCTTCCCTGGCTGGCCGGCAACCCGCTGCATCACTGGACCAATCTTGAACTGCAGCGTTATTTCGGCATAGACGAGCCATTGACATCGGCCAATGCAAAAACAGTCTGGCAAAAAGCGAATGACGCACTTTCACGGCCTGATTTCAGACCCCTGCAGCTGCTTGAAAAGCTTAATGTCAGATGGCTTTGCACCACTGATGATCCGCTCGATACGCTAGAACCGCACGCAGCGCTTGCGAAAGGCAGCCATCTGACCAAGGTGCTGCCGGCTTTCAGGCCCGACCGTTTTTTCAAGCTTGATCAGCTAGCCTTTACTGACTGGGTCAATCAGCTGGGCGAAATCACGCAGCAAAAAATAGAAAGCTTCGAAGGGCTTTCCCGTGCACTTGCCTTGCAGATTGATCGTTTCAATCAACAGGGCTGTCGTTTATCAGACCACGCATTTGATGTCCTGCCCGGCACAGCTGCTGACAAGGCGGCGGCAGAGAGAAGCTATGCCAAGCGGCTGAATGGTGAACATCTGTCTCATGCTGATATTGCCTGCTTCCGGGCAACCTTGTTATCCGAACTGGCAGCTGTTTACAGCCGGCATGACTGGACCATGCAGCTTCATATCGGCGCGAAAAGAAATGCCAGCAGCAGAGGATTCAAAGCACTGGGCCCTGATACTGGTTTTGACGTGATTCAGGATTATCCCATTTCTGATGATCTGGTCACACTGCTAGATGACCTTGAGCGCAGCGGCAGACTGCCGCGCACCCTCCTTTTTTCACTGAACGCCAAAGACAACATGACCATGAGCACCATCGCGAGTGCCTTCGCGAAAGACGGAGCTGAAAGCTGGGTCAGCCTCGGTCCGGCCTGGTGGTTTCACGATCAGCTGGATGGTATGATCCTTCATCTGAAACAGCTGTGCCAGGTGGGTGTGCTGAAAACCTTTGTCGGCATGACCACAGACTCCAGAAGCTTGCTGTCTTATACCAGGCACGAATATTTTCGCCGCCTGTTTTGTAACGAGCTGGGAAACTGGATTGAAAATGGACAGCTTGCCTATGATGAAGTGCGCCTGCATGAACTCATCGGTCGTGTCTGCTACCAGAACGCGGAAGCACTGGTCAAAATCTAAGCAGATTGCAGGTTCAGATCCTGGACAACCCGTAATGCACATCTTGCAGATTTTCATGATCTGCATAACCTTCATAATCTTCATAATCTTCATGTAATATCAAAACAGGTGTCTGCTGACATATGGATCAGCAGACACCTGTTTAATTGGTCGAGAAGGCGTGCAGAGGTGATGTCACACACGCAGAATTCGTTTTGGGTTATCGTAGAACAGATGCCGGCCAAGGACATATGCCTGATCCTCATCCATCACACCGCTGCGCACTTTATCTGCCAGCACAATCGCTGTATTTTCTATTGCCAGTTTCAAATGACCATATACACCATCAATAAACAAGTAGTCACCGCCAAAGGCAGATATTTTATTGAAAGGCACCGCGTCAATAAATTCATCCAGCGCCCTTCTGGCAGCCGCTGGTGCGATTATATGGCTCCAGCACATATCTATGGTTACATTAGCGAAATTTTTGGCCAGTGCAGCTGTCTCGCCAATAAATGGATATCCGATATGAAACAAATCGAAGGTCGCGTCCGTATATTTCAAAAGCAAATTCGTCAGATGCAGCGGGAAGCTGTTAGCCAGGACATTTCCGTTCCCCTCCTGAAGGCCGGTATGTACTTGAACAACCCACCGGCCTCTATGAGCGCGTTTCAGGATTTCGTGCATCATATAGTTCTGAACATCTTTCGGATAAACGGCCGGCAGATCCGGTTTTTTGCCTGCTTTATTCAGAAAATCCAGCATCGACTTTCTGGCTCTTGTGTACGAAACTTCGGGGAAGTGCAAAGATCTCATATAGGCGGCCGCAATTTTGATGATATGGACACCTTTTTTATAAACAGCCGCCAGATCATCGTCCAGCATCGCAATGAGCTGGTCCAGATCATTAAGTTTCTGACCATTGACCGCCAGTGACCGCTCGTTCATCTTATTCAGCGGCGGACACTGCCAGTAATAGCATACCGGCTGCCAGGCACGGCGTGCCCAGTGATCATCATTGAGCGGCGTGCCGTCTGTCAGCGCGTTGTGATCGCTGTCACACACGCAGCATTCAATATTACATAGTTCTTTCATAACACGGCGGTAGTGGCCGGGCTGTCGGGCCTTCTGAAACGCTTCATTAAGCGGTACAAGCGTATGCCGCTGTATTCCGTCAATCTGGTAGATGCCCCGGACCGACAGATCCAAAGCACGCGCATAGCCTGTAAACCGGCAGGCCTGCCAGTAAGGCTCTACAACGCGCCAGCGCCGATCGAGCGGGTGCTTTACATCGCGCACAAATGCCAGTTCGTCCAAACTGAGTCCTGCCGAAACAAGATCTGAGCTGATATAATGGGCGGTATATTCTCTGAGCACATCACTTTCCATGTCACGCCCGCTTTCACGCGGCATGAAATGTTCATGGGTATCAATAACCGGAATACGTGACAACTGCTCGTTTATTCTGCCAGATAAATCATCTTTTAACATCCTAACCCTCCGGTCGTAAGTAAAGCATTCTCCCAGATATTCTACCCGAAAGACGCGATGTGATCAATCAATCACAGACTTCTGCAGCCATTTTCTGCCTTTGAGCCGCAAAGCGAAAAATACAGAGCGGATCAGCCAGTCCAAATACATCGCCAGCCAGATACCCAGAACACCCAGCGGTAAAACCAGCGCGAAAATATAGCCAAGAAATATTCTGATAACCCACATGCTGATAATCGAAATGACCATTGTATATGTCACGTCGCCGGCACCTCGCAAGCCGCCAGGCAATATAAATGAACCTGGCCAGAACAGCGGCTGAGCAATCAGCGAACTGACCAGCACCACGAAAGCCAGCGAGGCTGTATCCGTGTCGCTTGTATAAAGCCCTATGATCAGTCTCAGCATCGGAAAAAGGATCAGACTGAGCAGCAGCATGGCAGCGCTGGCTGTAACAACCAGGAATTTCAGCTGTTTCTTCGCTTCCTGCGGCTGGCCCCGGCCAATCAGCTGTCCGACCAGCGCGGTCGCAGCGATCGACAGCGCGTTACCCGGAATCATGATCATGCTGTTGACTGAACCTGTTATCGCGTTGGCAGCCATTGAAGCCGTACCCAGGCTGACGATGAAAGTCTGGACCACCAGCTTGCCGCCATTAAACATCAGCTGCTCCGCGCCTGCCGGTATGCCCAGCTGGAAAACACGCTTCAGCATATCTTTCCGGAGCCTGAAATGGTGCAGGCTTGTCAGCTGAATGTCTTTCGAACCCCGGAAGATCGGAATCAAAATAAGCAGCATGCCTGCCATTCTGGCCATGGTGATACCCGTCGCCGCTCCGCTGACACCATACGCAGGGGTCTGAATGACCCAGAATCCAAGATTGATATATAAACCGTAGATCAGTGAATAGCTGAAGATAACATTCAGTACATTCATGATGATCGAGACCAGCATGGGGGTTCGTGTATCTCCCGCGCCCCGCAGGATGCCAAAGGTTACACTGGTCATCGCCAGCGGCAAATACGACCATAAGACAATTGAGAAGTAGTCATGTGCGTTTTGCATCACAGCTGCTTCAGCCTGGTCAAAAAGGCTTTCCAGCATCAACCGCTGAGAAATGAAGATGAAGGCTGTTACTACACCGCTGATCATCAGGCAGGATGTCAGCGCCTGTCCTGCAGCCTGATTAGCGCTTTTGCGGTCTTCACGGCCCGTGTACTGCGCCACGACAACAGTGCCTCCAACAGCTAGCGCACCAAATACGGAAATAAAAATATGGCTGATGGAGTCTACCATGCCGATAGCTGAAATCGCTTCAGGTCCCATGTTTGATGCCAGCATGGTGTTCACCACACCCATGATCACAATGAAAAACTGCTCGACCAGCACAGGCAGGGCAAGCCGGCTGACCGACTGTCCCATTCTCTTATATTCATGAAGTTGATTCACGTTCCCCTCCTGAACAGGCTGATCGAGAGACACACAAACTCAGCAGGCATTCACTTCGAAACACCATTATAACCTATATGTATTAAACAAAAATATGACAGAATCACGAAACATATCGTGTTTCACAGCAGATACTGCTCACGGCGGTACTGCAAAGGGGTCACACCCACCTGCTGACGAAAGCGCCTGATCAGCTGGCCGGCGTCTTTAAATCCGTGCTGCCAGGCAATCTCCGATATGGGTGCTTCTGTGTATCGGAGCGCCGTTTTAGCCTGCCGAACACGATAATCCGTCAGCCATCCATATGGTGTAAACCCGGTCTGCTCTTTGAAAACCCGGCAAAAATGAAATTTACTCATATTGACCCGCTCGGCCATCTGTTTCAGCGAGAGATCTTCGTGGTAATGCTGCTCAATGAAAGCAATGACGGCCTTGATATGCTGCCGATACGATTGACGGGATAAAGGTTGTTTTTGCTTTTGAGATAAACTGGCAAGGTCTGACAGGAGATGGTGCAGATGCAGTGAGAGGTCATACCCATAATGATTTAAAGCACAGGTCCGCTTATCCGTTAAGCCACTGGCCCGGTCATCCGCCAGCTCAATGACAGAAACCAACGATTCCATCAGTGAATGACCCGTTCCGCCTGGCAGTCGCATGACCACCAGACCCTGTCCGTTAATCTGCTTTTCAAAAAACCGAACCCCGTTGCCAGATAAATGCACATAAAGAAAATGCCAGTAAGGCTGCTGTGCAAGATCTGCAAACTCGTCTTTTTCCGCAAAAACATCATGATGCAAGTTTGGTTTGCCTTTGGCCGTGACCGCCTGATAATTGCCTGCTGATATGCGATCTGTGTCATATTTCTGACGGCTGCCAACAGGCATACTTCCCTGCCCGATCAGTTCATCGCATGTATCCGTCCGGTAGTAGTGCGGCGCTCGGCAGTCAAGCAGTGCAATGCTGTTCACCGGCAGTTTCACCGTCTGTCCCTGATAGGTCATCAGCCCGCAGCCGGCCAGTGTATAAAGCAACAGGTAACTGTCAAAGCTTTCTCTTTTTGTCTTATAGTGTTTTCTGGCGGTAAAAAATCCCAGAGACTGCAGAAAAAAAGGC
>SLHU01000344.1 GCA_007135995.1 Clostridiales bacterium
AAAGAAGCACATCACCAGTATCAACCAATGGCCTGTTCTCAGAATAATGCAGCTGACGGATCTCAGCAAGCGCATGCGCGATGACAGCAACCTGAAGTGAGTGCTCTTGTATATTCTCAGCTTCGGTGTTGCGCATCAGGCTCCAGCGGTTTATATACCGCATTCTGTGGATCATCGCGAAAAAATGGTTGCTCATATTTTGCTGTGCAGTCTGTACCCTGCTGACAGGCTGCTGCCTCCTTTTCGGTGTCGTTTTATAGTAGGTTTAAGTGTTTGATTGCGTATATAGCATCCAAAAATAAATTTTAAGTTTGTGTCAAAACAGACTGACGCCTCCAACGAAGCTTATGTCCAGGTGCCGGGGTTATCTCCGCATCCCTTTGCACGGATGTCAGGTTTACATAAAACCTTTGCAGATCCAGACTAGAACCAATAAATATCTTCAAAGCATTTTGTCGCATATGAATCAGACATCCCCGCGATATAATCCACAATTTTCTGCAGATTTTCTGTTTTTTCAGGATAACCGCGTTCATTGATGAACTGCCATAATCCACGGTATGTCTTGTTTTGAGTAGCAGCCAGCTTCTCAGGGTCAGAGATTGCCTGATAGAGGGCCTCAAACAAGCCTTCTATGACATTACGTGACATGTTTTCATAGCGGCTGATTTTATCGGACTGATAGATCCGCGACACGTTTTCACGCAGGAGTTCTTCCATGCTCTCACCAATTTCCCGGCTGAGCGCAATATAATCCCGGTCATAACTGTTATGGATAATATCTTTGACCAGCGTATCGATGATTTGTCCATTCGTCCGGCCAAGCGATGACTGGATCGCTGACGGCACATCATCAAACTCCATAATACCTGCTCTGACCGCATCTTCAATATCACGTCCAACATAGGCAAACTTGTCCGCGATTCTGACAACACACCCTTCAAGGGTGGCCGGAAAGCCGTGGACAGCAGCCGATTGCGCTATCTCAGATGTCTTTTTATCACGGTCTGGTTTTAAGACATATTCACCATATGTCTCACCGCAGTGTCCGGCAATGCCGTCACGCACCTCAAAACTTAGATTCAGGCCCCTGCTGGCGGGTCTGGTTGCCAGAACATCAACCACGCGAAGGCTGTGAAGCTCATGTTGAAAAACAGCGCTTTCATCATACTTTCTCAGACATGTGTTCAAAGTCTGTTCACCGCTGTGGCCAAACGGCGCGTGGCCAAGGTCATGCCCCAGAGCAATCGCCTCAATCAGATCAACATTCAAGTTTAATGCGCGGCCAATGGTTTTGGCAATATAGTCAACGTAGATCACGTGCTCCATGCGTGTGCAGATATGATCGTTCTGAGGATTGAAAAAGACCTGTGTTTTATGCCTGAGACGCCTGAAGTCCATTGAGTAGATGATTCGGCCAGTATCTCTTTCATAGCAGGTGCGTACATCACAGTCCGTGTCAGGTTTCAGCCTGCCGCGGCTGTACGCGCTTTGCATCGCGCAGGGGCTAAGGCTTTTTTCCTGCTGCTCCTTGAGATATCTTGGTAAGGGCTTTATATGTGCCATCGTCTTGCCTCCTGCTGAATACATCCATCGCTGAAGCAATCGCTTCTCAGGGATTTTATATAGCGGCTGCCGACCAGCCTAAGCGCGCATCAAACGGTTAATTAAAGACTTTCTGACCATGATCGCACCTTCAGGACATGTTTCCTGGCAGCAGTAGCAGCGGATGCAGCGCTGATAATGGTAAACAGGTACGTCACTTTTTACTTTCTGCAGAACTGCTTTTGGCTCAACCGGGCAGGTTTTCACGCAAATTCCGCAGCGGGTACAAAGCTCCGGATCAATAACCGGACGGTTCAGCAAAAATTGCCTGGCCAGCGGAGCACCAAACCGGGTTGCTCTGGTCATCGTAGAACGCTGCGTTTCAGCTCGCTGAAAATCAGGGATAAGCAGTGAATCAGCCATTTCACTGAGCAGCCCTTCAGACACCGCAACCGCAGAGCCGCTGACCTGCATCAGGATCAACTCTATTTTCTCAGGGTCCATCTCGCCCAGGCCAGAAGCCGCAGCATGGCGGATAGCCGGCAACTCAGCCGGCTCTAGTCCCATAGCTACAGCCGCCAGTGTATCAACCGCAACCAGATCAGCTGACACAAGCAGCATATTTGCCTCTTTCGGCCGGCCATTCCGGGGGCCATTGCCTTCCATCGCGATAATCCCGTCCATGACAGCCATCCTTGGACTTACACAGCGGTTAATATCAGCCAGCATCATGCTGAAATGTTCCAGATCTGCATAATTGACATGAAGCTTTGCTTTCACCGTGCCCGGAATCACACCAAACTGATTCTTCAGTACTCCTGTCATACTGGTTAAGGCATGTGTCTTCATTTTTGCCAGCGTCACCAGCCCGTCCGCATCATCAACACCTTTTGCCAAAGGCATTCGGCGGAAAATGGCGGCATCAGGAATCTCTTTTTCAATGCTGCTTGAAAAATCGACTCTTTCAATATTCATATTCTGTGCAACAGATTCAAACCCGCAGATTCTGGCCGCCCGCTCCGGACTGTCAATCGCCGGTGAATCACCATAGGAGAGGATCAGCTTGAGCTTTTTCAGCTCACCGGCCAATGCTTGAAACACATGTGGATGAGGGGTTACATGTTTATCCGGAGAAACAGCTGACAGCATATTGGGCTTGATGAGGATGCGTTCTCCAGCTTCAAACAGATCAGATAGATTTAATTTATCAAAGGCAGCTGCCATCACAGTATTCAGTTCATCCTGATCATAGCGATCAAGTTGTATCAACGCGACTTTTGACATTGTCTGCTCCTTAGTTTCAGAAAGTATATACCTGTCGATTATAACACAGTGACAAACATTAAAGATGCCTGTCTGGAGGCGATATCAAGACAAAATCCCGCAGCATGCAGGCAGCCAAGTCACCTGTATGCTTATTAAATTATGCACAAACTTCCGGCAGGCCTTCTCAGGATGATTATACATGTCTACAAACAGTTTCAGCCAATCTGGGAACAACGCATATCCGGACATTTCAACGGTTGTTCTGGACAGCAAGATTAGGTACAATGACTTTGGGTTTGTTTGTTTTTTCGACTTTAACCATTATCAGCCAGTGTTCTGGAAACAGAAGACAAGCTTTAAACAATCAGGCCAACCTTTGGAGGGGTTTTACTGGATGGATATAAAAACAATATTCAGCCTGCTGGGCGGATTGGCGCTCTTTATCTTCGGGATGAATCAGATGGGCGAAGGCCTTCAGAAATCTGCCGGAGACAAGATGCGTTCTATTTTGTCGCTGCTGACCGGAACCACTTTGCGGGCTATTGTCATTGGCGCGCTGGTAACGGTGATTGTGCAAAGTTCGTCGGCAACAACCGTTATGACCGTTGGTTTTGTCAGTGCCGGTCTGATGACGCTGCCGCAGGCAGTGGGTGTTATCATGGGTGCCAACATTGGCACTACACTGACCGCCTGGATTGTTGCAGCCAAGATTGATGATTTTGCCTGGGTTTTTGTTGCCGTTGGCTTTATTCTGATGTTTTTCATCAAGAAAACGAAAATACGATATATCGGTCAGATTATTTTTGCTTTTGGTGTTCTGTTTGTCGGCCTGAACACCATGGGCGCTGCGATGCGGCCGCTGGCGCAAAGCCCGGTTTTCGCCAATATCCTGCTGCGCATCAAGGACTGGCCGGTTGTCGGGATGCTTGTGGGTACGCTGGCGACGATTGCCGTTCAGAGCTCTTCGGCCGCGGTCGGAGTTCTGCAGACGCTTGCCAGTACACCGACTGATGATCTTGGCACACCGCTGATTACAATGTACCAGGCGGTACCTATCCTGCTTGGCAGCAATATCGGCACCACTGTCACAGCAATGCTCGCAGCGATCGGCGGCGGCCGCATGGCTAAGCGAGCCGCAACTGCCCATGCCCTGTTCAATGTGCTAGGCTCAATCATTATGATGTTTTTGATCCAGCCCTTTGTCTGGCTGGTCAATGCCGTTGTCGGTCTGGTTGGTCATGAACTGATTGCTGATATCAATACGACTGTTGCCGGGCTGATGACACCTGTAGCGGATAATATGCGTGAAAGCATCGCGATCTCACATTCATTGTTCAATACTGTGAATACACTCATCTGGCTGCCTTTTGTCTGGCTGATGGTGCGGCTGATCAGAATTATCGTTCCTGGAGAAGATCCGGTTGTTGAAAAGCGGCTGGCGTTTATTGATTATAAAGTGATCCGCAGCCCTGCCATTGCTATTGAACTGGCAACGAAGGAACTGGCCCGGATGACAGAAATTGCCATGCAGATGACAAAAGACAGCCATGAGGTGATTAAAAACCACACCACAGAGCTTGAAGTCAGGATATTTAAAAATGAAGACACACTTGACTACCTTGAAGATGAGATTGTTAAATATATGTCAAACATCTTCCGGTCCTCTTCGCTTACAGAGGCAGACTCGTCAAGGATTGCCGGTCTGATGCACGCAACAAACGATATTGAGCGGATTGGCGACCACTGCAGCAATATCTGTGACACCTCTTTGCAGATGCACGGCGCGAATCTTAAGTTTTCAGATATCGCAGTGGCTGAACTGGATGAAGCCTTCCAGCTGGTCGAGACAATGGTAGAAGGCAGTATTGATGCACTGCGAAATGCCGATCTGGTTGCGGCCGGGAGAATCATCAGTCTTGAAGATGAGATGGATAAGACAGAAGAAAAAATGCGCGAAAGACATCTTGAGCGTTTAAACAACGGCACCTGCGATCCCAGAACAACGGTTATTTTCCTTGAGATCATTCACACGATGGAAAGGATCAGTGACCACTGTCACAACATCGCTGAAGTTGTTGTCAGTGACGATCAGTATCAGGTGCATAAGTCGGCAGCTAAGATCACAGACGTCAAATAAAAACACTCACTCCGAGATCTTATTTCAGACCCGCAGTCGCTTCTGGGCGAGAAGGGAATTGCCCGCGGCGGTGATTGCCCGCGGCGTTGTTGTCATAGGTTGTCTGAACCATAACACAGATGCATCCGCCGCCTGCAATATGCTTGAGGCTGGAGCACAGCCTTGTCCGGAGAGGCTCTGCAAGACCTGAAATGTCAGGCGTCAGGCGTCAGATGTGTCAGCCGTCAGGATCCCGGTCTCCGACCGCCCCACGCCTTCAGGCATGGGGGTATGTCAACCTTGTTAATGCAGCACTTCCAGTTCCGCCATTTTTGCCATCATCCTTTTTCTCCCGCCTTTGTCAAATTCAATCTGCAAAATAGCGTCTCCGGCCACAGGTAAAGCGGAAACAATTTTTCCGGTGCCGAATTTCGCATGCCTCACTGTGAGCCCTTGCTTGTAAACGGTTGGGTCAACATGACTTTGCGATTTCGGCATAGTGCGAAATTTGTGCTGATGTGATTCCGCGCCCGGAAAGGCACGGCGCTGTGGCTGCCGCGAATATTTTTCTGTGGTATCGGACGAAGAGACAGTATCCGACGCAAAGTGTCCTGGCTGACCGGAAGGCCGGTTACTGGCGGCGGTATAGCCGGCACTTGCCCCATAGCGCTGCTCCGGACGCCGTGAACCGCCAATTTCTTCGATAAAGTCGTCGTCAATGCCTTGAATAAAGTGTGATACAGGCATACTCATTGTCTGGCCAAAGATCAGGCGCGACCTGGCTGCCGTAATATAAAGCTTTTTTTCTGCACGAGTGATGGCTACATATGCCAGACGTCTTTCTTCCTCCATCTCTGACTCGCTGTCACGCGCCCTGAAGCCGGGAAACAATCCTTCTTCAGTACCGACCAGAAACACGGTATTAAACTCAAGCCCTTTGGCACTGTGTATGGTCAGCAGTCTTACAT
>SLHU01000247.1 GCA_007135995.1 Clostridiales bacterium
AGATTGTGTTTGTTCAAAATCTCTTATTTCTGCCTCTAGCCTATCTCTAGCATAAGAAGCAAACATTGTTTCTTTTTCCTCTCTCATTTCTTGAATTTTCACGTCGTTTTCTGTAAGCTTTTTTCTTTTCTCGAAAAACACGATGTAACGGCTCCGCCAAAAGTCATGTGGGGTGTCGATGATGAAATCAGAGCTCTGATAAAAAACGCAGCGTCTGCGGTCAGCCATTGGCCGGCTAATCATCTGTCTCCTGAGACAATCGCGGATCATATTACACAAGCTGTTGATAAAACGCGTGAAATGGTTTTTAAGGAAGAACATATTTTGCTGCCAATGTCCTTGGAAAAGCTTTCATCAGACGAGTGGCGGCAAATCGCTGCAGACAGCCGTGAAATAGGATTTTATCTGATAAGCCCCCCTCCGGCCTGGCCGGATGCAGCCGGACAGACTGCGGCTGGTGAGGAAAAACCAGAAAGCTCTGGCAAAGATTCTGAAAAGCAGGCGGCTTACGGGAACATCAAGCTGCCCTCTGGAACCTTTACTATAGATTCGTTAACTGCGATGCTGAATACTGTGCCGTTTGATATGACATTTGTTGATCATGATGATAGGGTCAGTTTTTTTTCGCAGGGTCGTGAGCGGATCTTTGACAGAAATCTTTCGATCATCGGCAGAAAAGTGGTTAACTGCCATCCTCCGGCCAGTATGCACATTGTTGAGCAGATTCTGTCTGATTTTAAAAGCGGCAGACGTGAGCAGGCAGATTTCTGGATACAAATGGGCCCCAAATATGTTTTGATCCGTTACTATGCTGTCAGAGATGACCAGGGTCAGTATCTGGGCACACTCGAAGTCACGCAGGACATCGCACCAATAAAGGCAATTGAAGGTGAAAAAAGGCTGCTTGACGACTAAGCCTGATCAGAGCCTGATCAGTACTTACCGGCAGGCCCGGACTGATTGACGGGCTGCCGCAGATTGTATTACAAAACTGAAGGGATTTTTATGAAGCTTTACATTTCTGATCTGGATGGCACCTTATTGAATCAGGCTGCGGAGATTTCCCGCTATACCGAGACGCATCTGAATAAAATGATTGATCATGGTCTGGCGTTTACCGTGGCAACCGCTCGTACGGCTGCCACGGTGAAGTCCTTGCTGAAGAATATCCACATCAGGCTCCCTGTCATTTTGATGAACGGCGTCTGCATTCTGGATCTTCAGAAGGATCAGTATTTATCAGCAGCGTACATTGAGCAAGATGCCCGACATCGTCTGGTTGAGATCGTCAGGCAATTTGGACTGGAAGGGTTCTACTATACGATAGAAAACAACAAGTTGCAGACGCTTTATGAGAAAGCGACAAGCATGCAGGCCAAATCGTTTATGGAGGAGCGAGTCATAAAATTCGGCAAAGTCTTCACCCAGATCAGTGACGCAGGCATCTGCTGTGACAGCGGCCTGGTCTATTATTCAATATCGGGCCAGGAAGACAGGCTCAAATCAGCCTGGCATGCTTTTCAGGCAGATGCAAGGTTCAACACAGAATATTATCGTGATATTTATAACCATCACCACTGGTATCTCGAAGTGAGTGCTTCATCAGCTTCAAAATACAAAGCAGCATGCTATCTGAAAGATTCCCTTGGCGCCAGTGAACTGATTTCATTTGGCGATAATCTGAATGATCTGCCTTTGTTTGAAGCCAGTACTTACAGCTGCGCTGTTGAAAACGCGAAAGATGACGTAAAGCAAGCGGCTTCAACTGTGATCGGCAGCTATGAAGCAGATGGCGTGGTTAACTGGCTGATGAAGCATGCGGATCGCTGACGGACAGCATCTGCCTTGGCGGGCGTCATATGATGTTTGAACTGTAACAACCATTATGCGGCAGGCTGTGTGTTCTGCACATTATTGTCTGTGAAAGATGCCGGTATCATCCTATCTTCTCAACGAAAAAGCCGTACCGTTTTTATTGATCGGTACGGCCATATTGGTTTTACAGCTATGTGAGCCGGATGATCAGGTAACCCTTTCAGATTTGCCTTCATCAATAATGAAGTCGCGGCTGATCGGTTACGTGGTCAACAATCAGCTGTCCTGTTCGTCTTGTCCAACCAGTTCAGGTTCAACGGACGCACCTTCAGCGGCTTCGTCTTCTTCACCCTCTTCTGTCTCAGTTTCTGCCTCGAGTTTCGGTGCAATGATGCTGGCAACTGTTTCATCGGGCTCAGTGACAAGCTCGCAGCCTTCCGGAATCTCAATGTCACCGGCATGAATCGAATCACCAATTGTCAGTTTGCTGATATCAATGGTTACATGCGATGGAATTGTGTCTGGAGAGCTGAGGAGAATGATCTCGTGCAGCGGCTGTGACAGCAGGCCGTCATCATTCTCGCGCGCATCCTGTCCCTCAACAGTCACCGGTATTGAAACCTCAAACTTTTCACCAAGCGAAATGCTTCCGAAATCGATATGCGTATAAACGCCATCTCGTAAAACATCATACTGCAGGTCCTCAATTCTAGCCAGAAACTTGTCGCCGTCGATGCTCAGATCCAGCATGACATTCAGCCCCGCTTCTGTATGCAGCGCTTTTTTAAGCTCAAGGCTGTCAACGGTGACAGGAATTGAGGCATCACCTTTTCTGTGCAGAACACCGGGAACTTTCCCCCCCCGCCGCAATGAGTTCAGATAACCTTTGCTGGCAAGTTTACGTTTATCTGCTTTTAACACTAATCTATCCAATTTTATTCACCAATCCTTTCAAATCATTTAATCGTAAAAACCATTATATATGAATCCGCAGGCAGGGTCAAAGCCGTTAAGCGACGGAGCTGTCAGGAAAACCACCAGACAGATGCGGCCAGCAGTGACAAGGCAGGCAAAAAAGAGCGGATGCCAGCCGATATATTCGAGTATACCTCGGATGACTGCTTTGTTTCAGCAGGAGACCATCTGAACAATGATTTGCTGTCAATAATCTTTGTCAATGACATGCCTGCTGCATAAGTGATCAAGAGCGCGGCCAGGGCTCTTGATCCGCCATACAATACCATTAAGCCGAATCCAGCCACGTAGGGGGCTGAAAACTGAAACAACAGTTTTTGCCTGAAAACAATACGGCTGATGATATAAAGAAGGCAAAGGCCCGTCAGATAGATAATGAAAACAAACCCATTTTGGAGCATGACTTCCGGCTGCAAGATGATTCGGATTGATACAGGTACGATAAACCAAATAAAAAGCTTAGCGGGTACATCCTGTCTGTCTTTTATGATCATCGCCCAGACAAGCAGGAGATAAAAGCAAAAAACAGCCGACAAAGCGAGCAAAAGTGAAGCATAAACTGGATTGGAGATAAACGCAATCTGATTGCCGGATAAAGGTTCACTGTCAGGTAAGACAGACGGGCGAAAACGCCAGACAGCCAGCATGGCATATAGTCCGGACACAATCTCAACCAACGCATACCTGGCAGATATTTTTTCGCTGCAGTAGCGGCATTTGCCTTTCAAAAACAAAAAGCTCAGCACTGGGACAAGATCAGCTGCTTTCAAATCATGGCTGCATGACGGACAATAAGAGTGACCTTTGACAATCGTTTCCTTTTTTGGCAGACGGTAAATACAAACATTAAGAAAGCTGCCGATCAGCAGGCCAAGCAGGGGTGATAGTATGAACCAGTATATCCATATAATCGTATCGGTCATATATTGTCTCCCTTGTTACAAAAATGCCTTCTAAATGTGCTTTGTTATGAATATCCGGCAAATTCCTTTACAAACCGGCCTGCATATGATAGTATTTTGTAGCATTTGGAATAATAGCACACTTATGATCTGAGGGAAAGATCTGTTATGATCTGAGAGAAAGATCTGTGCTTTACAGGAGGAAGACTTTATGGCTTCATTGATCGAAAAAAAAGAGAACAATCAGGTCTTGCTGACTATTGATGTGTCACCGGAAAGCTTCAATGACGCGCTTCAGCAATCATTTAAGAAAAACGCGAAAAAATTCAGCGTACCAGGCTTTCGAAAAGGCAAAGCGCCTATGAACATAGTGACAAAATACTATGGAGAAGGCGTGCTTTATGAAGACGCCATCGATATTGCTGCGGCCCCGGCATATAGCGAAGCCATTAAGGAACATGGACTGGAGCCCGTTGACCGGCCTGAAATGGATATTCAGGAAATCAACCGGGAAGATGGTCTTAAGTTTACTGTTATGGTCACGGTCAAGCCTGAAGTCAAGCTGGGCACTTATAAAGGTGTTGAAGCTGTCAGACGTGAAACCGATATAACAGATGAGGATGTTGAAAAAGAGCTGAAACGTGTTCAGGAACGCAACTCCCGTCTGGTGCCGGTTGAAGACCGGCCGATTCAAAATGAAGATACAGCGAATATTGATTATA
This sequence comes from Clostridiales bacterium, assembly GCA_007135995.1. Classification (GTDB taxonomy): domain Bacteria; phylum Bacillota; class Clostridia; order Saccharofermentanales; family UBA5734; genus SLHU01. The sequence goes on from SLHU01000247.1 coordinate 4,415, forward strand.
CAGGATATTTGAATGACGAACCTTTCGAAGGCGGTCAAGGATCGTCATACGATCTTAAAATCGGCTCAAACACCTTTATCCCTGGTTTCGAAGAACAGCTGATCGGACATCAGGCAGGTGAAAGTTTTGATTTGAATGTGACATTTCCCGAGGATTACGGCAACGAAGATCTGAAAGGTCAGGACGTTGTCTTTAAAGTCACTGTAAACTCCATCAAGCAACGTGAAGTCCCGCAGTTAGATGATGAGTTTGCCAAAGATGTCAGCGAATTTGACACACTTGATGAATATAAGGCCGGTTTGCGTAAGGACCTGACAGAAAAAGCCGAAAAGCAAAATGATTCAGAATTTGAAGAAAATGTTATTCGCGCCGTCACAGATAACGCCGAAGTTGATATCCCCCATGTCATGGTTGATCAGGAAATTGAAAGCATGATCGATCTGCAGAAAAATCAGATGCGTCAGCAGGGGATTGAACTAGAGCAGTATCTGAGCTATATGGGACAGTCCATGGATACCTTCCGTGAGCAGCTGCATGAACCGGCTGAACAGCGTGTGAAAACACAGCTTGTTCTTGAAGCGATTGCGAAAGAAGAAGCAATGGAAGCATCTGAAGAAGAAGTTAATGCTGAAATTGAGCGTATGGCCGGTATGTATAATATGAAAGCTGAAGATTTGAAGGAACGTTTTGTTTCAAGCGAGCATTCGTTTATTCATGACACTGTAATCAGCCAGAAAACGGTTAAAATGCTCAAAGATGCTGCGAAACCTGTAGCACCTCCGCCTGAGCCGGAAGCAACAGAAGCTGAAGTTGCTGATGATGAAGCGGTTGATGAAGCCAAGAGCGTTGAAGTAACCGCAGAAGATGTGGATACTGAGCCAGACAGCGCTGAATAAGCAAAGCAACGTGATAGCAAAACAAGGTTTACGATTCGTTCTTGAATTGTTTAAATAGCGCTGGCTACAAGCCTGTGCATTGACGATATAATGTGGTTATGCACCAGGGGGGCCTTGAGGAGAGGTCCCCCGTCGCTATATGAAAGGAGTGTTACACAATGAGTTTAGTGCCTATTGTTATTGAACAGACAAATCGGGGAGAAAGATCATACGATATCTATTCGCGGCTGCTGAAAGAGAGAATTATTATGCTCAGCGAGGATGTCAATCATGTCACCGCGAGTTTGATTACGGCTCAGCTGCTGTTTCTTGAAGCGGAGGATCCGGAAAAGGACATTCAATTTTACATTAATAGTCCTGGCGGTGAAGTAAATTCAGGACTGATGATTTTTGATACAATGCAATATATTAAAGCAGATGTGCAGACCATATGCATGGGTGTTGCCGCCAGCATGGGTGCGTTTTTGCTTACTGCCGGAGCGCCGGGCAAACGTTTTGCGCTGCCGAACGCGGAAATCATGATCCATCAGCCATCTGGCGGTGCTCAGGGACAGGCATCTGATATCCACATCG